>JBKCTR010000425.1:0-3284 GCA_046318755.1 Planctomycetaceae bacterium | reverse complement strand
AAGAACCGCCGGTCGGGAGACCACTGCACCTGGTGGGTGCCGTCTCCCTCGGTCAGCCATGTCAGTCCCGTGCCATCGAAATTCACCCGGCCATAATGCACGTGGTAGGGATCTTGCCCAGGGTGGTTGCCCCCCGCCCGGAACCAGATCTGTCGTTTGTCGACATCGACCCGTTCGACATCCCGTACGACCCACTCGCCACGGGTCACCTGATTGCGCAGTTCGCCCGTGGCCAGGTCGAAGCGATAGAGATGGTTCCAGCCATCCCGTTCCGACATCCACAGCAGGTCCCCCGTCTCTTCGAGCAACCGCAGGAAGAACTTGCTGGAGTAGTCGACAAAGGTGGGGCTGGTCTCGGTCACCAGGGGAGTGACCTTTCCGGTGGGGGCGTCAATCGCCAGCACCCGCAGGGTCTGGTGGCCGCGTTGGTTGTAGACGCACCACACCCGGTCGCCCGTTTTGCTCCAGTGCAGGTCGTCGATGTTCCAGGGGTTGTCGAGCAGGGAATGGTCGATGGGGATCGCGCGCTGGGCGGGAATGTCGAAGAGCCGCAGTTCTCGCCGGGGCAGGGGCTCACCCGGCTTGATGTAGGGATAGGTGTGCAGCACCGGCCGGCCGCCGGCCTGGGGGGAAGATTCGATCAGCGTCACCCGCGGTTCGGGGACAGCAGTGGTGCGGACCGCCAGCAGGTGCCGGCTGTCGGGGGCCCACTCGACCTCGGCCAGTGTCTCGGGCCAATCGGGAAGGTCGTAATTCATCTCGACGGCCCGCGCGCGGATGGCGTCGCGGTGGTAACTGGCCTCGGGCGAGCCATCGACGCTGAGGGGAATCTCGCGCCCGGTCTCTCGTTCCCGCAGGTAGAGATTGTGAGTCTGGACGAACGCCTCCCAGCGGCCATCGGGCGACGGGGTGGCGCGGGGGGGATTGCCCCGATCGGGCCGGCCGGTTTCGCGCGGCAGTTTGACCCCATCCACAATCGCCAGCCCCCGGCGTTCGGTCGCCTGAACCACCGCGAGGGGTTGGCCTTCGGGGCCGGTCGCCAGCCAGCGATGGCCGGCGAAGGTGTGCTGCGGGCGTTCGGCCCCGGGTTCGAGTGGGCCGTACGATTTGCGGGCTCCTCCCGGCTCGAGCCAGAAGATCTCGATGGGGTGGCTGGTGGCATTGCGGAAGACGATCTCGGTCTCGGCCCCCGTGCGGCGCGAGGCCCGCAGGGGGAGATCGGTGGGGAGCGACTCGGGGGGGACGGGGGGAGCGGCGGTCAGCGAGTGGGTGGAACGATCCAGCCGCCAGCTTTGCTTCGGACCGCGCAGCAGCAGGTCGGGCGAGTCGGGGAGGAAGTCGAGGCCGTCGATGGGAAGCTGCGTCGGCTCGACCGCCTCACCGGTCAGTTCCTTGAGCCGGGCGGCGACCTGGACCGGGTCGAAGGCAGGGGCGCTGGTTCCCGCGACGGCGTCGACGAGGATCAACTCGGGTGTCTGGCCGGGGCGTTCCCGCCGGTACCAGAACCGCCCCCCATCGGGGGCCCAGCGCGGTTCGAGCTGGGTGTTCTCGATGCGGGGCTCAGCCCGGCGCTGGCCCCAGGCGATGGAGCGAGTCTCGGGCCGGCCCCCCAGCAGCAGCACGAAGACCAACAGACACAGGCCGCGAGGGGGCTTTGGCATGGCAATCGAAATAAAAGGAGAATTCGAGAGAGTGCCGCAGTGCACTGGGGATTTGCTCGGTGGTCGGGCCGTACGCGGTGAGGCCTGAAGTCGGTGCGCCCGAAGTTGGCGGGAACGGAAGTCGACTGGTATCGAAGTCGGTTGGGCCCTCTCCACGCCGGGAACTCGGATTCAAGCGACAAAGGCACCTGTGGGTTGCTTCCGCGAGCCTGGCACCCCTGCTGCGACACACCGCCTGGCTTTAGCGGGGGAGGGGGGCGATGGTCCCGGTTTCGGGGCTCGAGGCGGTGGCGTACAGTTTGCGGGGAATGCGTCCCGCGTGGGCGGCCAGGTAGCCTGCCTGGACCCCCAGTTTCATGGCGATGGCCATCGCTTTGGGGTCGGCGGCACTGGCGACGGCGGTGTTCAGCAAGACGGCGTCGCAGCCCAGTTCCATGGCGAAGGCGACATCGCTGGCGGTTCCCACCCCGGCATCAACGATGACCGGGTAGGTGGGATCGTTCTCTTTGAGGTATTCGAGGCAAATGCGGATATTGTTGGGGTTGAGAATGCCCTGACCGCTGCCGATGGGGCTGCCGGCGGGCATGACCGAGACCGCCCCCGCGTCTTTCAGCCGGCGGGCGGTGATGGGGTCGTCGGTGGTGTAGACCAGAACCTGGAAGCCATCTTTGACCAGTTCGCGGGTGGCCTCGACCGTGGCGACCGGGTCGGGGAGCAGGGTTTTCTTGTCTCCCAGCACTTCCAGCTTCACCCAGTCGGCCCCCGGGTTCTCGAGCCCTTCGAGAATTTCGCGACCCAGGCGAGCGACGCGCACGGCATCTTCGGCCGAGAAGCAGCCGGCGGTGTTGGGCAGAATGGTGTAGCGCGAGAGGTCGATGAAATCGAGGATGTTCCGTCCCTGGGAGTCGATGAGGCGTTCTCGCCGGACCGCGACGGTAATGACTTCGGACCCCGAGAGTTCGAGGCAGTCGCGCATGAGGTCGTAGGTGGTGTACTTGCCGGTCCCCAGGATCAGACGAGAGGAAAACCGGTGCGTCCCCACCACCAGGGGGGCCTCCAGGGAATCATGGACAGCCACCGACATTCAGCCTCCTCCGACGAGCGTGACGATTTCGAGTTGGTCCCCTTCTTCCAGGGTGCAGGCGGCGTGCTGCCGGCGCGGGATCAGCACACGGTTCTTCTCGACCGCGAGGTAACGCGGTTCGAGTTTGAGTTCGGCCAACAGCCCGAAGACGGTCTGTCCCGAGGGAACGTGGCGAGGTTGGCCGTTGACGAGAATCTGCACGAGAACGCACCTGAGGAAGAACGGGCAGTAGATCGTAGGAGGGCCGGTTTTCGGGCGTCAAGCAGGGGGCTGAAACGAGGTGTGTTCCTTGGGGAAAGCGGGGCTCGCCACGATTCGGGAAAACCGAGGGGGTGCCGAGCGAGGGTGGGGCGTGGACGGCCTCGTTCGGTAACGGCACCCGCCCAGATTCGACTTCAGCCACGGGGGACTGTTTCGCACCCCCACCTCTTCACGTTAGACTGCTCGTTCAGAGAGGATCTGGACAACCTTCAACGCCTGCAGACTCCCGGCCGGCCCCCGTGGTGGGTCGATTTCGCGATGCCCCCCTCACCTGTTGA
>JBKCTR010000424.1:0-2879 GCA_046318755.1 Planctomycetaceae bacterium | reverse complement strand
GGTCTCCCCGGTCTCGTAGACCCGCAGAAGATCTTGGGAAATAGGCATCAGACTCTCGCAAATGCGGTCGATCTCGCAGGAGAACGACCCGGGAGACGGTTGGAAAAGCCCACGGACCGTGAGCCTCGGACCAACTGTCTGGAACATGAAGGAGACAACGCACGGTTGCCTCCGGCGGATCACAAATCTCTTCAGACGTCTCTTTCTATGGCCGGGTTCGCGAAAATCACTGGGGAAATCGCCACAAACCCGTGCTTTTTCAAAACCCGAGAATCTCGCGGCCTCGGAGAACCACCTTGGCCCCGCTCCGATGAAACCCTCCAAGCTCAAGACACAAAGTCTTGCCAGCACAAGACTTGCAACACGTGACGAAAGAACCTGCCGTCTCCCCACACAATCGCCCAGGGAGGAGTTTTTCACCGGGTTTCGGACGGGTGGTCAGGTTTCCCCCACTTCGCTTCCGCCCCCACTTCGCTCCCGAATGGGTGGAATTGCCCGTTCAACCGGCAGACCCCATACCACCCGGCTTTCCAGACCACGTTCTCTTGCCGAGACGCGTCACCTTCCGACACAGGCGTGGTTCACCGCCGCCATGCTCCGAAACAACCTGTCCGCTCCGAAACGACCTGCTTGGGTCCTTCCCGGACGGGGGACAACCGACGCGGGGCAAGGGTTACGGATGGTCACCCAGTCGCTAGAATCTCTCGCCGATGGGCGAAACGGTCGCCCACCGATTGCTGTGCACACCGTTCGTCCCCCCTTAGATGAAAAGTCACTCTCGCAACTGGGTGTCCGCCGCGCTCCTTGCCCGGCCGGCTGAGCGAGCTGGCCGGATTCCGCCGAACCCTGACTCGAACAACCGAGATTGGTGCCCGGTGGGCTGCCTGCGGGGTCGACGGCCATTCGAAACGGACCCGCTGTTGCCCGAGAGGCAGCCCCAACCCCATGCATGAACCACGGCGGATTCAAATCATTGACTCGCACACCGGGGGAGAACCAACCCGCGTGGTGGTGAGCGGCGGGCCCGACCTGGGGACCGGGTCTCTGGCCCAACGGCGCCTCCGGTTTCGCGAGCACGAGGATGCCTTCCGCTCGGCGGTGGTGAATGAGCCCCGGGGTTCCGACGTGCTCGTGGGGGCCCTGCTCTGCGAACCGGCCGATCCCACGTGCTGTGCCGGGGTGATTTTTTTCAACAATGTGGGTGTGCTCAACATGTGCGGGCACGGGATGATCGGCCTGGCGGTGACCCTGGGGCACCTCGGCCGAATCGGTCGCGGCCAGCATCGGATTGACACGCCCGTGGGCGTTGTGACTGTCGATTACGACGGAGCCCAGTCGGCGACGATCGAGAATGTTCCCAGTTGGCGACACGCCCATCGGGTACCGGTCGACGTTCCCGGACATGGCGTGGTCCATGGAGACATCGCCTGGGGAGGAAATTGGTTTTTTCTGGTCGATGATCATGGGCAGCCTCTGGCCCTCCCCAAAGTCGAAGCCCTGACCGACCTCTCCTGGCGCATTCGCCAGCAGCTTGAGCAGAACGGAATCACGGGAGCCGACGGCGGCGAGATCGATCACGTCGAGTTGTTCGGTCCTCCCGGAGACCGGGTCAATCACAGCCGGAATTTTGTGCTCTGCCCGGGGAAGGCGTACGACCGTTCGCCCTGCGGCACCGGAACCAGCGCGAAGCTCGCCTGTCTGGCGGCCGATGGCAAACTCGCCCCGGGACAGGTCTGGCGGCAGGAAAGCATCTTGGGAAGCGTGTTCGAAGGGTGGTACCGCGTCGACGGGGGGCGGGTCATTCCCAGCATTCGGGGGACCGCCTGGGTCACCGCCGAGTCGACTCTGCTGCTCGATCCCACCGACCCCTTCTGCATGGGAATTCGTCCGTGAGCGTCGAATCGAAACAGGTCCTCATCATTGGCGGCGGCATTGTGGGGGCGTGCTGCGCGTACTACCTGCAGCAAGCCGGGCATCGCGTGACGATTGTCGACCGGCAATCGTTTGGCGCGGCCTGCTCACAGGGAAACTGCGGTTACATCTGCCCCAGCCACGTCCTGCCGCTGGCCGAGCCCGGGGCGGTGGGGCGCACGCTGAAGGCGATGCTGAAGCCCAAGTCTCCCTTCACAATCAAGCCGCGGTTCGATCTGGCCCTGTGGCGCTGGCTGTGGGGTTTCGCCCGCCGCTGCAATCGCAGCGACATGTTGGCCGGGGGGCATGCGCTGCACCCGGTTCTCGAGTCGTCTTTGTCGCTCTATCGCCAGATGGTGCGCGACGAGCAGATCGACTGCGAATGGGAAGAGCAGGGATTGCTGTTCGCCTACCGCTCGACCGAGGAGTTTGAGGCCTATGGAGCGACGAATGACCTGCTGGCCAGCGAGTTTCACCTGCCGGCCGAGAAGCTGGTGGGCCCGGCGTTGACCGAGCGGGAGCCCGCTCTGCGCCCCGGGTTGGCGGGAGGCTGGTTCTACGCGGACGATGCCCATCTGCGCCCCGACCGGCTGATGACGGAACTGCGCAAGCGGCTCGAATCGCGCGGTGCGGTCATTCGTGAACAATGTGCGTTTGAGGGATTTGTCGGGGAGGGAAATTCGCGCCGGGCGGCCCGCTGCGGCGGGACTGAAATCTCCGCCGACGAATTCGTGGTGGCCACGGGGGCCTGGTCGGCTCAATTGGAGCGGCACCTGGGGTGCCGGCTGCCGATCCAGCCGGGCAAGGGATATTCACTGACCATGCCCCGCCCCGCGGTCTGCCCACGCATTCCCATGATTTTTCCCGAGACGCGGGTGGCGGTCACTCCGTTCGAATCGGGTTACCGGCTGGGGTCGACGATGGAGTTTTCGGGATTCGACAGCACATTGAACCGGACCCGTCTGCAA
>JBKCTR010000423.1:0-3323 GCA_046318755.1 Planctomycetaceae bacterium | reverse complement strand
GATGCCCGCAATACCACGCGCAAGTTGCCCGCCATCCGCTGGATTCTCGATGTGATGTCCGGCGTCTCCGATGATGGTCCCCAGGGTCCACCGCGGGCACATGACCACCGGGTCTTCCGCATCGACAATCCCGAAGTCTTGGACTTTTTCAACCTGGAGAAACGCAAGGGCTACCTGTACTCACGGAACGAAGTGGCCGCGAAGGCCGCGGAGTTTCACAAGAAGGTCGACGAACTTCGCGAGAAAAAACGGGTCGAGGAGATGAATGTCTTCGAAAAGCGCCTCGTCGAACTTGATCGGCGAGTGCGGGCCTTTACGTCGATTGAGGCCACGATGCATCCCGAGACACTCCCCGATGCATCCGATCCACAGATTCGTCGGACCATTCAGCAACGGGCGGCGACCATTCGGGACGACCTCGCCGCGGCGGAAAACCGGTTGTTGCAGCGATTGCCTCCACTGGCCGTCCCTGTGCCCGAAGGGGGCTCGGAAGCGGCAACCAAGTGGAAGCCGCTGGTGTCGGCCTTCACCAACGACTTTGTTCTGGCCAAGGTGTTGGAGGCGCAGCCTTCGGCACCGGCCGTGGAAGCCTGGCGGAAAATCCTTGACAGTTACGCAGCCAAAAAGCCAGGCGAGTTCAATCGGGCTGTCGGCGACTACCTCTCGCTGTTGTCGTCAACTTCCCCGCCAGATTATCGTCCCGAAAAAACCGGGTTCGAAACTCAATTCAATGCCGTGGCCCCGCTCCATACCGCGTGGTCGCTCTACATCCTGGCGTTCATTGCCACCGCCCTTGGCTGGCTGCTGGCCACTTTGGGTTGGGGCCGCACGTTCCAATGGGGAACCTGGGTGGGCATTCTGTTGATTTTCTTGATTCACACCGCGGCACTGGGTGCCCGGATTTATATCTCCGGGCGTCCTCCGGTCACCAACCTGTATTCCTCGGCGGTGTTCATCGGCTGGGGTGCCGTGGCGTTCGGCCTGGTGCTCGAATGGATTTTCGGAATGGGAATCGGCAATGCCGTTGCTTCGATTGCCGGATTCATGACGCTCTACATCTCCTTCAAACTCGCGGGTGATGGAGACACTTTCACAGTGATGCAGGCGGTATTGGATACCCAATTCTGGCTGGCCACCCATGTGGTCTGCATCTCGCTGGGATACACGGCGACCTTTGTTGCGGGCACCCTGGGGGTCATTTACATCCTTCACGGGCTGTCCCCCCGCGCGACCGATCGCACCCAGGGCATGCTGCTTTCGATGATCTATGGCACCCTCTGTTTTGCCATTATTCTCAGTTTCGTCGGCACGGTCTTGGGGGGACTTTGGGCTGATGATTCTTGGGGACGCTTCTGGGGATGGGATCCCAAAGAGAATGGAGCTCTCATCATCGTGCTGTGGAATGCACTGGTGCTGCACGCCCGCTGGGGCGGCATGGCCAAGGAACGGGGACTGGCCGCGTTGGCCGTGGGGGGCAATATCGCCACCGCCTGGAGTTGGTTTGGAGTGAACGAACTGGGAGTCGGTCTGCATTCCTACGGCTTTACCGAAGGGGCCCTGATGTGGCTGGGCTTGTTCATCGGCTCGCAATTGCTGATCATCGGGTTGGGTCTGATCCCAAATCGTGTCTGGCGAACGGTGTTTGGGCACCGCACCCAGGCTTCTTCGCGTGGCGCCGTGGCTTGAACTGACATGCGGGTGTTACCCGTTGTGGATTTGCTGAATGGCGTGGCCGTACACGGCATCGCCGGCCGCCGTTCCACGTATCGTCCTGTCCAGAGCCGCCTGGTCTCGGGAGCCGAGCCGCTCTCTCTGGTGCAGGCGTTCCGTGACCAGCTTCACCTCACCATCTGCTACCTGGCGGATCTTGACGCCATCTTGCATGGCCATCCGAATTTGCGACTCTTTGAGAGACTGAGGTCTGCCGGATTCGGATTGATGGTCGACGCGGGAGTGCGGCGACTGGCGGATGCCCGCGACATTCTGAAGGCGGGCGCGAATCTGGTGATCGTCGGTCTGGAAACCTCACCCGGTCCCGACAGTCTCCAGGAGATTGTCGATGAGCTGGGTCCAGAGCAGGTGGTGTTCAGCCTGGACCTGCAGGGAGGCAAACCTCTCACGCGGTCGGGATCCGGCTGGGAGTCCCTGGGGGCACTTGAGATTGTGTCCCGGGTTGTTGCACTCGGGATCCAATCGGTGATCCTGCTCGACCTGGCGGCAGTCGGGATGGGACAGGGAATTCCCACAGAGGAACTGTGCGTTTCGCTACGACGGGAGTTTCCCAATCTGCGACTGATCACCGGCGGGGGAGTGCGGAACGTGGAGGACCTGAACCGTGAGGTTCGTCGCGGCGTCGCGGCCGTCCTGGTTGCCTCGGCACTGCACGATGGCCGGTTGTCGGCCGCCGACCTGCTTCCCTTTTCCCGGGGGTGGCCGTCGGCGGAAGCCGCAAAGTGACTCAGCGAATCGACGGTTCTCCGGATCGAGAGACTGAGGTCGCCGCTGGATTCGATGATGTGCCCGTCCATTCGACCGGCTTGGCGGAATCCGATTGCGACTGAGGCAAACGTTCGATCCGCAGCGTCGTTGTGCGAACCTGGGTGAATTCCCTGCCACTAGCGGTCCGAACACCCATTCTGGATTGTTGGGTTTCCAGCAGGTCCGAGCAGAGCCGAGAGCGAGTTTCGATGCGAGCTGAACCATGCCAGTCCCCCCCCAGACTGCGCACTTGCATCTCATGGTCCCCCTGCGGCCCACCGCGAGACGTCTGCCGTCCCGCCCATTCCAAGGTCTGCTGCCGTCCCTCGTGCCGCACCAGGGAGTACTCGGTGGCGGATTGGAGACGCTCGACCAAGGAGAGTGGTCGGCTTTCGACCCAGCGTTGACCCACCTCCTGAACGCGGACCGGGATCAGACCAATCCAGTCATGCAGCAATTGAACAGGATTCTCGCCTCCCCAGGTCACTTCCAGTTCACGTCGGAAACGCCGTCTTGCAGTCCCTTCGGGAAGCGCTTCACTGCAACGGTCCAGAAAGCCCGCAAAGTCATCCAGCGCCAACAGTTCTCCGCGTTCCGACAGCCAGAAGCGAAACCCATTGCCCCTCAACCCGTGGAACCCCACAATTCCCCTGGTGGGGTCCTGTACTGAATTGAGGGAATCGAAGACCTCGCGGTTTCCGTCGGGAAACTCGGTGACTTGGCGGCACTGCAGGAACCCCAACTGAAACTGCCGGGCAGGCGGGTCCCCAGTTCGTACATCGATCCGGGACTCTGTTTCGATCAACTTGGGGGGAATGCTGAATCCTTCGAACACCAGGGAGAAT
>JBKCTR010000422.1:0-6710 GCA_046318755.1 Planctomycetaceae bacterium | reverse complement strand
GCGGAGGGGGGCGGCGATGATTGGCTGTCGGACAAGCATCGGCGAATTCCAGATCGATCGGATCCCGCCTTAGACAGGGGGCTCCCGAGGGGGGAAGGCGACGAGCAGTCACACCCCGGGGAGGCGTCATTTTCCGTTGTTTTGCATTGCCGACGAACAAGTCTCGACCGGTTCTGGAATTGACTGTCAAGAAATCTGCATTACAATAGCAAAAGGGCGTGACGGAATGCAGAAACGCAAAACCAGCCCGTCCCCGGTCAAGGTCAGTCGGCCGGTCAAAGTCAGTCCGCTGGCGCTCCGGTTGGATTCCGAAAGCAAGTCGGCTTGGGCGGCGGCGGCCGGTTTGCGGCGGATCAGTGTGAGTGCCTCCGTGCGGACGATGGCGGTGCCCCAGGCACTTCGGGAAGTCGCCGCTGCCCGCGATCAGACGATCGTACTCAGTCCTGACGAGCAACTCGCGTTCTGGCGGGCGTTGAATGCTGCGGCGCAGCTCACCCCCGTCCCAAAGCGCCTGGGGGCGATCCTGCGGGGAGTGAAGTGAGCGACGCCGTGTTCCAGGGGGGTCCGCAAGGTCCTTGTTGGATTCTCCTTCGGGATCGTTGCACGCGCTGACGGGTCTGTTCCCGGACTGCCCGGGCCCCCCTTACGACACTTTCCAGAACCGGGCTCCGTCCGGGGTGCCATCGCCGGTCGACCGCGCCCGGCCATTCGCCGCGAGGTGTTCCAGCAGCAGGTAGACCAGTTCCACGTTGTCGCCGGCACCCACAGCCCGCGCCAACTCTTCGGCCGACTGCGGCTGCAAACCGAGAGCCCCCCGGACCTGCATCTGCAGCGCCAGCACCTGCGAGGCGGCTTTCTTGCCCGCCTCGACCCCCGGCTGGTGGTAGGCGTTGATTCCCACCAGCGAGGCATACAGCCCGACGGCCCGTTCGAACAAAGCGATCAGCCCGCCCACCGTGCGGGCGTCAACCCGGGGGATGGTGATCATCAACGAGTGCCGGTTGTTCTCGTACAACGCCGCCCGGGTCCCCAACAAGAACCCATGCAGATAGTCTCCCGAGGTAATCCCCGGTTCCACCTCCAGTGCGTCGGGCCCCGCCTCCAGCACCCGGATGAGCACCGCGAAGAAATTCGGCACACCGTCCCGCAATTGCTGCACGTAGGCGTGCTGGTCGGTCGAGCCCTTGTTGCCATACACCGTCAGCCCCTGCTCGACTTTCTTCCCCTGCAGGTCGAGCTGCTTACCGAGAGACTCCATCACCAATTGCTGCAGGTACCGGCTGAACAGCAGCAGGCGGTCTTTGTAGGGGAGCACCACCATGTCTTTGCGTCCCTGGCCATCGGTGGCGTGGTACCACATCGCGGCGAGTTGCGCGGCGGGGTTGGTCTGCAGGTTGGCGACACGGGTGGCGGCGTCGCAGTCCCGCGCGCCCGCGAGCAGCCCTTCGATGTCGAGCCCCTGCAAGGCGGCCGGCAAAAGACCCACAGCCGAGAGCACGCTGGTTCGCCCCCCCACCCAATCGAACATCGGGAACCGCGCCAGCCAGCCCTCCTGCGTGGCCGACTGATCGAGCTTCGAGCCCGGCATGGTGATCGCCACCGCGTACCGGGCGAAATTGAGCCCCGCCTGCCGATACGCCTCGGCCACCACCAGCATGCCATTGCGGGTCTCGGGGGTGCCGCCGCTTTTGGAGGTCACAATGCAGAGGGTCTGCCCCAACCGGCCACCCAGCCCCGCCAGCACGCGGGCGATTCCTTCGGGGTCGGTGTTGTCGACAAAGTCGATTCGCAGCTTGTCGGTCGCGGGATGCCCCAGAGCGTCGGCCACAAACATGGGGCCGAGGGCCGATCCGCCAATGCCAATCGACAGCACTCCCGTGAACGGCGTTCCCGGCGGGGTGGTGATGCGCCCCGCATGGACCGCGGCCGCGAACTCGCGAATCGCCGCGACCGACTGCGTGATCTCGCGGGTCAACTCGGGGCGGGGGGCCAGCTCGGGAGTCCGTAGCCAGTAATGCCCCACCATGCGGTTTTCATCGGGATTGGCGATGGCCCCCTGCTCGAGCCGGGCCATCTCGGCGAACGCCTGGTCGAACTTGGGAGCCAGTGCCGGCAGGGTTTCCGGGGAGCACCCCATGCGGCTGATGTCGAGAGTCAGCCCCAGCGAGGGAATTGCGGTTTGCGACGATTGGAACTGCGACCAGGCGGGAGGAAGGGACATGCCGAATCGATTCTGGGGGGAGGAGAAGGGGCGAGCGCGCCGTGGATCCTTGGCAGTCTGGCCGTTCGCACCTTCCACGGCAAGCGTCCGATCCCCTTGTAGGGGGCCCCGCGAGTCGGTCGAATACCAGAGGATCCGGGTTCACGAGGAACCCCCGGCCCAACCATTTCCCAGACAGGATGACCACCCAGTGTCTGCCCCCACCGCCGCTCCCGCCCCCCGGCGTACCACCACTTCGTGGGGGACTGTGGCGGCCCTGTTGCTGACGGCGGTGGCCATGACGGGCGTCTTCTGGCCCACCCTGTGGACTGGTGGGGGGCTGGTCGGCGGAGACATTTACTACTACTTCATGCCGCAAAAGGCGTTCTATGCCGACAGCCTCGCCCGGGGAGAATTGCCCCTGTGGAACAACCTGGTGGGCAACGGGTATCCCCAACTGGCCGAGAGCCAGACGGGGGTCTTTTATCCTCCCTACCTCGTGCTCTATCGCTTCTGTGACCTGGGGACCGCCTTCAATCTGACGATCCTGGGGCATTACGTGCTGGCGTTTGTGGCGGCCTGGCTCTACCTGCGGCGGCTGGGCCTGCGCCCACTGTCGGCTTCGTTTGGCGCACTGGTCTACACCTACAGTTGGTTTCCCCCGCGGGTTTCGCTGGAGTGGGCCATCGTGGGGGGAAGTTGGCTGCCCCTGGCGCTGTGGTGTGCCGAGTCGTTCTTGCAGACCGGGAGGCGGCGGTTTTTACTGGTCCTGCCGCTGGTGTTGACCCTGCAGCTTCTGGCGGGGCACTTCCTGCTGGCGTTTCTGACGCAGCTCTGCCTGGCGGTGACGGTTCCCGTCCGGTTGTGGTGGAGTGAACGGCTGGCGAATGAGCCGGCCGCCAGCCGGTTTCGGCGCGGGGGCTGGGTGTTCGGGATGATTGCCCTGGCATTTGTGCTGGCGGCTGCGCAACTGGTTCCCACCTGGGAACTGAAGCAGGCCAGCCAGAGACAGACGGTGACTGCAGAGCATGACCCCGGTTATGGCTACATCCCTCTGGCCTACTTGGCCCAGGTGATCCAACCGTGGAAGTGGTATGCGGGGGACCAGATGGTGCAGTCGGTGGCCGACCCTGCCAAGCCACGAACCAACTGGGTCGAGGCCCATCTCTACTTCGGGCTGTTGCCACTGGTGTTGGCGGGGGTGGGACTCTTCGATCGGCGATCCACCGTCCCGGGACCTGTGCGTGGGCTCTGGCTGGCGATGATTGTGGGGGCGGTGAGCTATGCGACCGGCTGGCTATTGCCCGTGACGAACCATCTGCCGGGATTCAGTTTTTTCGAGGGACCGGGCCGGTATGGGGTGATTGCCACCTTGGGAGTGGCGCTGCTGGCGGGGGCCGGGTTTGCGGTGGTGGAGCGGCGGCTGCCCGGGTTGGCCTGTTTGGGCTGGATTGTGGTGGCGTTTGGAGCGACGGGGGCCGATTTGTGGTGGGTCAGCCAGCGGGTCACGCATGCTTTTCCGGTCGAGCAGGCACCGGTGGGGTGGCGCGACCGCAGCCCGATCCGGCAGTTCCTGGCCGAGCGGGAAACTCCCACCCGCATGCTCAACGAGGGGAAAAATCTTCCGTCGCTGGTGGGGGCGGGAACGTATCCTGTCTACCTGGGACTGGGTCCGGCGGCGTATTTCGATCCCGATTTGGCGATGCCACAGCCTCTTCCCTTCCGCGAGACACTGCCGACCGCAGACCAGCTCGACTGGCTCGAACGGAACGGGGTGACGCACATCCTCAGCTTGACTCAGATTCCGCAGGGGGGCTGGCCGGTGAAACAGATCTGGTTTGGTGCCGATCCGTGCCTGAACGTTCCTCTGGCGCGCAGTTCCTCGCATGGGTTCTACTTGTACGAGTTGGAGCGGACGCGCGGACGTGTGTCGTGGTTGACACCAGGCAGCAATCCAGCGCCGCGGCTGGTGCGATACGAGCCTCAACTGGCCGAGATTGTGGTCGACGCGGTGGAACCGGGAACGGTGGTGTTGACGGATCTCGCCTACCCGGGATGGGACGTCTCCGTCGATGGACAAGCGAGCGAGAATCTCCTGGTGGAAAGAATTTTTCGGGGCGTGGCGGTCCCATCGGGAGTCCATCGCATTCGCTGGACCTATCAATCGAGATCCGTATATCTTGGCATCTCGATCAGCCTGATGGGCTGCGTCGTTTGGGGCACATTGGCAAGGAAATGGTGGAACGAGCCCGGAGAGTCCACTGTAACATTGTAGTGTTCCGTCGGCCGGAAAACTCGACGAGAGATGCCGGTCATCCCACCACAATTGTCTGGCGTGAAGGCCCCCCGGTGCCCTCCCTGGAATCCCTCCCTTTTGAACGAGCATGCCTCCTTCCTTCATGCGTGCGGCCTACATCCTGCAGACCGGAGCCCCGGAGGTCATCACCTATGGTGAACTTCCCAAGCCGGTGCCGCAGAAGGGCGAGGTTCTGATCCGTGTGGGGGCGGCCTCGATCAACCCCATCGATTGCTATATCCGCGGTGGATCGGTCGCCATGCCTCTCAAGTTCCCGTACATCGTCGGGTGCGACGTGGCGGGAACGATTGAGACGGTAGGGCTGGGGGTCCGGCGGTTCAAGGAGGGGGATCGGGTCTGGGGTTCGAACCAGGGGCTGTTCGGTCGCCAGGGAACGACCGCGGAATACGTGACCGTGGACGAGAAGTGGCTGTACCCCACTCCCCCGCAGGAATTGGACACCGAGGCGGCCGCTGGGGCCCTGGTGGGGATTACGGCCTACCTGGGGCTGTTCCATCGGGCGCACATTCAGCTGGGAGTGGTGGTGTTTGTGAATGGTGGGGCGGGCGGTGTGGGTTCAGCGGTCATTCAGCAGGGGAAGGCCGCCGGGGCCCGGGTCATCACCACGGCGGGGAGTCCCGAAAAACTGGAGTATTGTCGGCAGTTGGGGGCCGACCTGGCACTCGATTACAAGTCGGCGGACCTGGACGACCAAATTCGGGATTTTGCCTCTCCCTCGGGGGGCATCCACGTCTGGTTCGAGACTCAACGCGAGCCCACCCTCGATCGGACGATCGCGATGATGGCCCCGCGGGGTCGCATTCTGGTCTTGGCGGGTCGCGATTCCCAGCCGCAGTTCAAGCTGGGTCCGTTCTACACCAAGGATCTGTCATTGCTGGGCTACGCGATGTTCAACGCTTCCCCGGACGAACAGCGGGAGTGTGCCGTGGCCATCAACAACCTCTACCAGCGGGGCGGCTGGCACCCTGCCGTCGGTCCCACCTACACCATCTCGACAACCGCGGCCGCCCACCAGCTTCAGGAAGACAACACCCTGCGGAAACAGGGCACACTGGCCGGCAAGATTGTGATTGTGCCCGATCTGCGGTAAGCGGAACGGGGTGGCCCCAGGCCAGGCGCTGTGGTGGAAACACCGCATGACGCCGGGGGAGGGGTGGAAGAATTCGCCCGGTCGCGAATTTTCCCGGTGACCAAATCGCCGTGTGACGATTTCGGTCCATGACCAGCATGACTGGCCGACTTTGATTACCTGGAAAGTCTGAACCCAGGAATACAGAACGCGGGAAGACTCAAGCTGGGAAAACTGAGCCCGGACTGAAAGTGGTCCTCGGGATGCATTCCATAGAATCGAGCGCCACCACTCAAAAAAAAGCGGGCACTGTGGATTCCACTCCACTGAACGCGACAGTCACCCGGTGATGTGCCAGTGGAATTTCCTCCACAGTGCACGCCATGGCACCGGCGAATGCAATCGCTGCAGATGAGCCTGAGCTCACCATCGCCCGCCTCACACTATCCGTCAGAAAGTCAAACGTCAACCCCCTCCACCGAATTCGGATCAACCCGTGGCCGCGTCGCCAGGAGTGGTCCGAATTCCACAGCTTCTCCACCACGCCCCAGCCGTGTTCCACCCATCCCCTGCGCGGCCCCGTACCTGCGGCCCCGTCACCGCCGACCGCACAGTCATCGCGCGTCACCCGCCAGCGCGTTTCCAATCCTCATTTCCCGGCATCGCGCAGCCGCGGATCAATCGCCTCCTGCAAACCCTCTCCGATCAGGTTGTAACACAACACCGCGGTGAAAATGGCCGCCCCTGGAAACACAATCAGCCACCACATCCCCATGTTGCTGCGGGCCGAATTGAGCAACGTTCCCCAACTGGGGTTCGGGGGCGGGGCTCCAAATCCCAGAAAACTCAGGCTGCTTTCAGTCAGGATGGCCGAGGCGATGCCAAACGTGATCGGCACCAGCACCGGGGCCAGCGCGTTCGGCAGGATGTGCCGAAAGATGATCCGCGGCCAGCCAAACCCCATGGCCCGCGCCGCCAGCACGAAGTCGGCGTCGCGCAGCTTGAGGAACTCGGCCCGGGTGAGTCGGGCAATCGTGGTCCAGCCGGTGCAGCCAATCACCGCCATCATGTGCCAGATCGTCGGCTTTTCCAGGATCGACAGCACCGACAGGATCAACGCCAGC
>JBKCTR010000421.1:0-4539 GCA_046318755.1 Planctomycetaceae bacterium | reverse complement strand
CCGATGTGGTGGTGCGGGGGGTGTTGGCCGAGTCGTTGGAGTTCCGGCAGGCGAATCGGCCGCCGCGGCGACAGGGGCAGGTCCTGCTCTGGACGCTGCCCCGCCTGGCACCGCACGGGACCGAGACCATCGACCTCACGGTCCGCGCGCTGACGGCCGGTGAGGCCGCCTGTCTGGCGAGTGTCACCAGCACGCAGACCACCACCCGCACTCGGCAGATTCTCCAGCCCGTGGTCGAGGCCACACTGGCCGCCCCCGCGGCGGTGATTGCGGGCGACAGTCTGACCGCCCTGCTCGAGGTGTCCAACACCGGAGCGGGGGCGGCCCGCGAAGTGCAGGCTGAGGTCGAGTTGACCGACGGGCTGATGCATGCCAAGGGGAGGCAGTTTCGGCTCTCTTTAGGATCGTTGCGGGCGGGGGAATCGCGCACGCTGCGGCTGCCTCTCGCGGTGGTGGCGACCGGGCCGCAACAGGTGCAGGTTCTGACCTCGGCCCGGGGAGCACCGGCCCGCTCGGCGACGGCTGCCGTGCAGGTGCTGGGGGCCAAGTTGCAGTTCGACTTCGTCGGCCCGTCCCGGAGGTTGGTCGACCGCCCGGCGACTTACGCCCTGCGGCTGCGCAACACCAGCCAAGCCCCCGTGGGGGGAGTGACATTGCGGATGCAGGTGGCCCCGGGGTTTGACTTCGCAGCGGCCAGCGAGGGGGGGGAATGGGATCCGGCGGACCGCACCATCGTCTGGACAATTGCCGACCTGGGTGGGGGGGCGGCCACCGAGGTGACCTCCAGGCTGGTCGCCCGCCAGCCGGGGTTGGTCACCCACACCGCCGACTGGTCGAGCGAGTTTGGCGAAGGGGAGACCCTGGAAACTCCGACCCAGGTCGAGACCGCCCCCCGGTTGGAACTCGAGATTTCGGAAGATGCCGACCCGGTGGAGGTGGGAGCTGAGACCACGTGGCGGGTCGTGGTCCGCAATGACGGCTCGGCCCCGGCGCAGGCCGTGCGGCTGTTGCTCGAGCTGCCGACGGGAGTGCGGTTGGTCGAGGCAGCGGGCCCGACTCGGTGGGGGGCGGACCAGGCACTGGTCGCCTTCGCCCAGGTGCCCCAGCTCAAGCCCGGCGCGCGGGTGGTGTACACGGTGACTGTGGTGGGGGAGAAACCCGGAGCCCTGCGGTTGAAAGCCCAGGTCACCGCGACCGATCTCGAACCGCTGGAAGACGAAGAGACCACCCGGTTTTATAGCGACCGCTGACGATGAGCGGCGTGTCGCAACCCAGTCGGCGTGTCTGCCGACCGCCTCACGTATTCACGTATTTGGGGCGATCTCGTGACGGCGTGTGAAGATCGACTATGATTCCCGGTCACTCCTACGGTCGTTCGGGATTCGAGTCATGATGTCACGCCATCGCCTGATGTTGTTGTGCCTGCCCCTGCTCTGGGGAGCGGTCGAGAATCGGCCTTGTGGGGCCGCGGAACCCGCCCGCGCCAACTCCGCCCCCAGTGCGAGTCCAGACGAAACAGCGGCCGAACGGGGGTTCCGGCTGGTCACCACCAAACCCTATGTGCCGGCTGATTTTCCGGAATCGCTGTTCAACGATCTGTGGACCGTCTGGCCCGAGGCCCTGAAACAGCAGGCAGCCGAGGCCTCTCCCGCCGAGCGTCGGCGGATGGCGTTTGAGCGGTACGGTCTGATGGAGCGCCCCGGAAGTGAGGGGGTCGGTCCTCCGCTGGGGTACACCTCCGACGGCAAGGGGGGCTGGGCCATGAACTGCCTCGCCTGCCACACCGGCTCGGTCGAGGGGAAGGTCGTGCTGGGGGCCGGAAACAGCCTGTTCAACCTCGAGACCTTGACCGATGACATCCGCCTGGCGAAACAGGCTCGGGGTCTGGCCCCCCGGCACATGGAATTCGGCCGGTCGCGAATGCCCCTGGGAACCACCCGCGGCACCACGAATGCCGTGATGTTTGGCGTGGCCCTATGGGGGCTGCGGGATCTCGAATTGAACCCCCGGCTCAATCTGAGGCTTCCCCAATTTGTGCATCATGACATGGATGCGCCCGCCTTTTGGAACGTAAGCCGGAAGCGGTTGTTGTACTGTGAGGGGTCGGCCGAGAAAGGTCCCCGCCCGCTGCTGCAGTTCACCCTGGTGCCGCAGAACAGCGGCGAGAAGATCAAGAGCTGGGAGGGGGAATTCGCCGACATTCTGGCGTGGATCGAGTCTCTGCAGCCGCCCCCCTACACCGGTTCCATCGACCAGGACCTAGCGGTGGTGGGGAAGCAGGTTTTCCAGGCCAACTGCGTGCGGTGCCATGGTCCACAGGGGCCAGGCACGAAATCGCCCGAAAAGATGATCCCGATTGATGAGATTGGGACCGATCCCGTGCGGTTGCACAGTCTGTCGGACGACTTCCGGCAGTCGATGCACAAGAGCTGGTTTGGAGATTACGGCAAGCATGAATACAACCTTGAGCCAACCGGGTACGTCGCTCCCCCGCTGAATGGCATCTGGGCGTCGGCCCCGTATTTTCACAATGGTTCGGTCCCCACGCTGTGGCACCTGCTGCATCCCGAGCAGCGGCCCGTCGTGTGGCGGCGGACGCTGTACGGGTACGACCATCAGAAATTGGGGCTCGAAGTTGAAACGTTCAACGCTCTTCCTGCCGAAGTGCAACGGGCGGATGAGCGACGGGAGTACTTCGACACCCGCAAAAATGGCAAGAGCGCGGGGGGGCACTTGTTCGTCAACGAGCTGACGGAAGAAGAGAAGCGGGCGGTGCTGGAGTATCTGAAGACGTTGTAGATTCGACGGATTGCCTGAAGAAGGTCCACGCCGTCGGCTTGCCGCCTGTGTCGAGGTTCCGCATGTTGGTGTACCCACAGAACGTGCGACTTCGGGTGGGGTGACCGGCTTTGTTGTGGTCGCGAGCTCGATTCGGGATACTGCCGGGCGAATGACGCTCGAGGGCGGGATGACGGGAATTGCTCCGTTGGGGGCTGGCCCACCTGGCATTCAGCCGGCACAGACGTCATCACGAATTGATCCCGCTCTCTGACGGATGTTCCGACCATTCATTCCTCGCCGAAATGCGCACGCAGATTGTTCTGATCGATTTCGAAAACGTGCAGCCCGACAAGCTGACTTCGCTGGTGGGAGATCACTTCCGGGTCGTCGTATTTGTGGGGGCCCACCAGACCAGGATTCCGTTTGAAATTGCCGACTGGCTGCAACGGCTGGGGTCCCGGGCCGAATATGTGAAGATCTCGGGGAACGGTTCGAACGCACTCGATTTCCATATCGCCTTCTACATCGGAAAACTCGTCAGCAGCGATGGCCAGGCTTCGTTCCACATCGTCTCCAACGATACGGGATTCGACCCATTGATCGACCATCTGAGATCTCGCAACGTCACGGTCGAGCGCGTCCAGACCATCAAAGAAATCTCTGGAAGGCCCTCTTCCTCGGGATCACCTTCCGTCGGCACGACCAGCCCGGGAAAAAAGAACGCCGTCCATGTCTGCAATCTGAACACCGCCGACCGCATTCAACTGATCCGGCAGCGATTACTGGACCCCGCTTGCGCACGCCCCAAAACCGTTGCCAAGCTCACAAATTGGATCTCTGGGATTTTCCAGAAAAAACTCCCGGCGGCCGACGTTCGGGCCGTGGTGCGCGGGTTGATGGAAGAGGGAACCATCACGATCGAGGAGAACGACGTCTGGTTTCCTGGAGTCTGCTGTTGCGAAGAGATTCCCTTCTGAGCTCTTGGCCCGAAGTGGCCCGTTCAGGCTCATGCAGTCACAGTCACAATCGGCGTGGGCGGCTCCTGCGCGGTTCCAGCAGGACGACTACAGAATCTCGTCGATGACCCGGCCCCGACTGAGGGGATGGGGGCGGCCTTCGGTGTCGTGCAGTTCGGTGTCGGGGGGATAGCCCAGGCAGTGGAACAGGGTGGCGTGCAGATCGCGGGGTTCCACCCGGCCCGAGACCGGGAACGCCGCTTGGCCATCGGACTTGCCATGCACCACGCCCCCCCGCACTCCGCCTCCCGCGAGGGCGACCGAGAAACAATGGCCCCAGTGGTCGCGTCCGGCGTTGGCGTTGAATTTGGGGGTGTGGCCGAACTCACCGACCCACAGTACGAGAGTCTCGTCCAGCAACCCGCGCTCGAAGAGGTCGGTCAGCAGGGCCGAGTACGCCTGGTCCATCCAGGGCATCAGGAACCGCTTGAGCAGGTCATTGTGGCGGTCGTGGGTGTCCCAACTGCCGGCGTTGGGTTCCCCTTCGATGTTGCACCAGTTGATCTGCACCAGCGACACTCCCGCTTCCACCAGGCGACGGGCCAGCAGCACGCTTTGCGCCCAGCGGGAGCGGCCATACCGGTCGCGGGTCGCCACACTCTCGCGGGACAGATCGAACGCCTCGCGGGCCCGGGTTCCCGAGAGAAGCTCGAGAGCCTGCTGGGTCTGGCGGTTGAAGCCGTTGACGGCGGAGGAATCGGCCGCCCGTCCCAGTTGTTCATTCACCCGGTCGAGCAGGGCC
>JBKCTR010000420.1:0-3486 GCA_046318755.1 Planctomycetaceae bacterium | reverse complement strand
GTATAAGAGACAGGGGTCTGCACTGTGGCCAGTGACAGATCGACCGTGGCTCCCACCGTGAGGGTGGGAGAGAAATCGAGCGTGTCGAGGCCCCCGCCGGTCTCGTTCAGTGTGTCGTCGCCAAGGTCCAGATCGAGGTTGAACAGGTAGCTGTCGTTCCCGGCCCCGCCGGTGAGGGTGTCGTTGCCGGGACCGCCCACGAACGTATTCGCAAGAGAGTTCCCGGTCAGTCGATCGCCCCGTCCACCCCCGATGACATTCTCGATCGCCGACGCGGAAGTCAGTGACAGCGTCAGATTGGCATTGACGATCTGGGCCGTGGTCAGCCCCAGGTTGACGTTGATGGCCTGAAGTGTCGTGACTGAGAAGTCGAGCGTGTCCAGGCCGGCGCTGTCATTCACGGTGTCAGCCCCGAGAGCCACGTCGGCGTCTAACAGGTAGGTGACATGACCGGCACCGCCAACCAGAGAGTCGGTCCCGGCACCGCCGATCAAGACGTCGTCCCCAGACCCGCCCAAGAGGGTGTCGTTCCCCTCGTCGCCGTTGAGCCACGCGGTCTGTGTGATGGACGAGGTGATTGTGACGTTGTCATTCCCGGCCTGTCCAAAAACGACAATCCGGCCGGTCGGTGTGAACGTGCCGACCGAGACCGCGTTGATGGTCACCGTCGTATCCGAACCGGACAGACCCAGGCCGATCGTGTCGTTGCCCGTCGTGCCGCCGACGAACAGATCCATTTTGGTCGGATCCAGTTCGCTCACCTGAAGGTTGGCTGCAACGATCGAGATGCTCTTCGTCTGGCTGGTTGAAGCCCCCTCATCGTCGGTCACCGTGACGGTGATCGTGTAATCCCCGGAAGCGGTGTAGGTATGCGCACCCCAGACAGTTCCGGCCCCCGCTGCCTCGCTCACCGTCCCCGTGGACGAGGCCCCATCGCCCCAGTCGATGGAGGCCATATGGGTGTCGGCCGTCCCCGGATCGGCAAAGGAAAAGCTGGTGACGACCGACTGTCCACGGACCGCCGCCGCGGGGCCCGTGATCGGGCCAACGGATGGCGCCGAATTCGTGACGTTCACCACGAAACTGTCGGCCACCGTGGAAACTCCATCGGAGAGGGACAGGGTGATGGTATAGCTGCCGTTGTCAGCATACCGGTGGGCATTCGAAATGGTGCCACCATTGGTACCGGCCGTCGGAACCAGAATTCCGGGCTCACTGTGGCCATCTCCCCAATCGAGACTGAGCGTCAACTGGTTGGCGGGCACCGGCCCGTTGTAATTCGCCGTCGCGAGGGTGACGATATCTCCCTCCACCACACTCCGATTCACCCCCGCCTCCAATTCGAGCAGATCGGCGATGGTGATCGAGAAGTCTTTTTCGTAGGCCAGACCGCCGTCGTCCATGGTCCGAACACGGATCGAGTAACTGCTCTTTGTTTCAAAGTCGAACGGCACGGCTGTCTGGAGCGTCTTCCCCGAAATTGTGAAGAGTGAGTTGTCGGCATCTCCCGTTCCAGCCACCAGAGCATACGTGAACGTGTCTTCCGCGTCGGGATCGACTGTCGTGAAATCTCCGACCTGCGTGCCTGACACCTGATTCTCGAAGACGACAGTACTGGAAAGATTGAGATCGGTCGGCGGCTTGTTGCGCTTCACCACCTTGAGTGGGTGATCGACAGCACTGCTGAGACCGCCATCCTTGTCTGTAGCGGTCACGCGCAGCGTGTAGGTTCCCAAGCCGGTGTAGGTATGGTCGACCGACAGGCCGTTCAGTCCCTGGACGGTCTGATCGACCGTCCCGTCTCCCTCCCAGTCGATCCGCCAGGTGAACGGGCTCGCCTGATCCACCGAGGACACGTCGCTCGCCCCCAGCACAAAACTGACCGCCTCATCGCGGAATCCCGTATCCGGACCGGTCACACTCGCCGTCGGTGCCACATTCTCCACCCGCACCAGCGTCTGGCCCGCCTTCGTGTGCGTTCCGTCTTCATCCACCAGGTCCACCGAGATCGGCAGCCGGCCATCCACCGCCAGATCCAGTTGGGCCGGCCGGTTCGAGGGGTGCTCGACCGAGGCGAAGATCAAGTCGTAGAAGAACGCGTCAGGCAGCTCATTGACGATCATCACCCCATGGTTCGTCGAAGGATCATCCAGCCACCCCTGCACGACCGACTGCGGAATCGTCCATTCGATGAACTGATTCGTGTCGCCGATGTACTGCACCCATTGGGACTGGATGAACGCAATACCCGGATGCGTGCTGTAGGTCACCGTGGCGTCGTCCCAGGGGGACATGATCTGGTAGAGATCCACCCGCCGGCTGGAACCGTGGTAGTAGTCCGGGTTTTGAGGACCGATGATGTGCGCCCGGAACTTCGCATCGCCGGTCGCGCCTCGTCCCTCGTATGCGGACAGGTCGAAGTGGAACATCGGCCGGGTCGCCAGCGATCCCCCACCCCCGGGAGTGAAGTAATTGATCGACCACAGATTCGTGTCGGTCCCGTGGGCACTGTACGGCCCCCCCAACCCGTCGGCGTCGGTGATGAACGTGTCGTCCGAGGCCGCCAGGGTCACAACCCGCTCGACACCGCCGCCGATGGCCAGTTGCCCGTCGGCATACGTGTGCGTCACGTCGCCGGGGGCTGCGTAGGTATCGGAGGTCCCGTCCCCCCAGTGCACAATGTAACTGGTAACGGTATCCGTTCCGGGATCGGTCACAGCCCCCAGCGTCAGCGTATAGACCGATCCTTCGAGAACCGCCGTCGCCCCTGACAGATCGATCGTCGGGGAAGTGTTGACCACCGTGAGCTGCACCACGGCGGAATCCACCACATGCCCCTGCCCATCCGCAACCCGCACCCGCACATCGCGGGAACTGGGGCCATCCAGAATCCCCAGCGACTGCAGATCACTCCAGGTCAAGGTGGGTTGCACCCCGAAGGCGTCGCTGAAGTCGTCATCGCCGTCGAGTTCCCAGGCGTAGGTCAATGGGTCGTCATCCGGATCGGTCGTCCCCGACGCATCCAGGGTCAGGGAGTCTCCCTCGGAGACCTGATAGGGACCACCGGCCTGTGGTCTCGGTGCCTGATTGCCCAATCGAACTTGGACGAGGATTTGGCCGCCATTATCAGATCGCCCCACCTCCGAAGCGAGAATCGACTGATTGCCGAGGCTGTTCAGCGTGACCTGAAATGTCTTGATCCCAGCATCCAGGGGAGTGAAGGTGGAGTCGGACGGCAGGATTGCGAGGCTGTCGCTACTGGAAAAATGCACAGTGCCCACAAAATCCGTCAGTCTCCGCCCCAATCCATCCGTCGCGGTGAGGGTGAGTGTGAAGGACGTACCACTTTTCACCGTAGCCGGAGCGGTGATCTCCAGATGCGGGTTGGCCGGTGCCGACTGGTTCTTCAGGATGCTGATCGTGTTGGCCAGATAGTTGGCCGTCACCACATCCAGCGTCCCGTTCCCGTCCACATCCACCAATGAC
>JBKCTR010000419.1:0-3654 GCA_046318755.1 Planctomycetaceae bacterium | reverse complement strand
CCGGTACTCGAGTACTACAACCCCCGACTGATCACCGAGGTCGACGCCATCGGTTCACCGGCCGAAGTGTTGCTCAAGGTGCTGGAGTGTGTGGTGCCGGTTCAAAACCGTCTGTTCCGAAATGAAGAAGACTGACAGGTCTTTTCTGCCAGTCTTCCGGGACACATGTTTGCCATGAGACCAGTTTGCCATTCGACCGGTTGACCAGCGGGGAATTTCACTGCTGGGCCGACCCTCGATAACTCAGCCAAATCGGCCCGCAACAGTGCTCGTGGTCAGTTTGCCGAAATCTCCTGATTCGGATTTTCCTCAACTGCTGCCCCACCTCGCGGCAGAATCGTGAACCTCTTGAGTCCAATCTCGTCGCGCCCCGCCCTCAGTCGCAGAAAATACTCACCGGGACGCAGTGAATCGTCGAGTTGGAAGAAAAAGTTCGCCCTGAGCAACTCTCGACCCACGGGCACTCCAACCTTGGCCAGCGACCGCCCCGGAACAAGCTCTCCCTCGATCCCGGTCTCCCGCGACTCTTGCAGCCAGCAATCCAACCACAGGTCTTCGTGCGGCGGCGTGAGTGTCACCTGTGCCAGCATCTTTTCTCCCAGGCGAAACTCGCGACGGGAGTCCACCAGGTGTTCCCCAATCTGCAAGGTGCCCAGGTCAACCGCCAACAACTTGTCGGAAGGTCGAATCGCCCGGTCGCCCCCCAGCATTTGGGCCACTTCTTCTTCGGCCATCGGCGTCAGCGCCAACGGGCCTTCCGGCCCTCCCAGTTGGTAGGGATCTCGCAGCCGTTCCCAACCCACCGCTCCACTGGCGGCCAACAGCAGGCACAATCCATAGCAATACGCGGCCCGGTCTCCGGCCCGCTCCGCACCCCACAGTGGCACGAAGACCGACTTGGCCACGGAGTCAAACCACCCGGTGATCCGACCGACTCCGGCCAGCCAATTCCGCGACTGCAGCCACCGCCACTCGGCACTCTCCACGAACGCCAGGTAACTCGCGAACATCACCAACGGGAAGATGTAGAGCCCGAGAGTGAACATCGTCATGAAGTGGAAGAACGCGCCAATCGCAATCGCCACCCACTTGTACCACAGCCGCTGCGACCTCCCCGGATGAAACACCACGAACACAAAGGCGATTTCCCAGACGATCGTCACGTACCCAAACACGCTCAAGACCAGCGGATGCTGAGACAGCCAATCGCCCAGCGTATGAATGTTATTGACGTAGGTCATGGTCCAGTACATCAACTGATCGCCATTGAAAAACGCCGGGGTGTGCATTTTTGTGATGGCGGCCCCCAGGTACACCACGGCCACCAGAAACTGAACCAGTCGGGCCGGCCAGATGGCACCCAGGAGCTCGTTGTCCTCCGCCCCGGGTGTTTCCGGGCGTGCACTCCCCCGTTTCCGCCAGGCATCCAGCGACCACAGCGCGCCGCAATTCGACAGGGTCAAGAGCAGCAACAGGTGCGACGCGATCACGGTGTACTTCGTCAGCGTGCTCAAAGCGTCCAACAGGCCAAACCACGTGTAGAGCACCGTCGCCAGGCACAACGAGATCCGGGTGAACCAACCTAATGAGGATGTCACCAGAGAGGCGATCAGCAGAGCGTGCAGGGCCACCGCCAAGGTCCCCTCCGGAATGAAGACCATTCCCGGACGCTGGAAATTCACATCGAGCGGCGAAGGAGCCCCGTCGGTCGAGTAAAACTCCCGCGCCCACGGATGTCGGAAGCAGGTGTCGATCAACAACACCAGCGGCAGCACGATCCGCATCAAGGCCATGCCGTATGGTGGTTCTTCGGCAAAGAACCAGTCCGTCAGCCAACCTTTGATCCTGGTCTCTGGTTGGGGATGGGGGGCGGGCTCGGACATGGCTGGGTCTCCTGTCTGGGGAGTGGAAAACGGCGGCAGGTCGATTGGCGGCGTCGGGAAAAGGGTGAGCGCCCCGAGAGAACCCGGGAAGCCCTTCCATCAATTGGCACTGGGCGCGAGTCTTTGACCCAGGGAGGTGGACGAGGAATTCCGGCCCCCCTCGGGACGATGCGAACTCGACAGCCCCGGAGCCACAATCAAAGGGGCTCCCGAACGGGCCTCCGCCTGCAAGCGGGGATTGTCGGCGAACATTCGGGCCCCCTGCCGGGCGATCCAAGCGTCATTCTTCTCGACCACCGTATGGTCGGGCAGGGTCACGGATCGAACGTGGTAATAAGACAACTTGTCCTTGGGCTCGTCGTAGCGCGAATTCCAGACTGCCATGGGCAGATTGAACTTCTTGGCCCAACACTCCTCAACCACAAAGATCCGCGTGATCGGTTCATGGGTTGTGTGCTTCAGCACATTCAGCCCAATATGGGCTGAGAAATTGTTGAATGTGTCATAATTCTCGCGGCCAATCATGCCATACGGATGGAATTCCCCCCAGGGGGCAGGAGTCAGCCGGTAGTAATTCTGGCTCTCCCCTTCGGCGATCACATGCATGCGGGTGTCGTAGGCGCTCCAACCGCAGAACATGTCCCAGACAAGATAGTACATGACTGGGTGGGAAACCGTTCCTGCGTTGAGCATGTGGGCCCCCAGACCAACCCCCAGGGCCCCGATGTACAGGGCGATGAACGCCGCCGAGAACTTCCTGACCACCGTGCCACTCCTTCCATGGAATGCAGATCCACGACTCGGTCGACCGACCGATTCTGGATGAGAATGTCCCGTTTCCCGGGAGTGGCGGGAAGTATTCTTCGTTTCGCAAAATCGGTCAAGCCCTGTTGATTGGATCACAGCCGGGGTCATCGATCGGGCTGGACTGAAGTGCGGAGATGCCGCCCCCCCCAACGACTCAGATCCTTCAGGGACTTGCGGTTGATTGACCGTCTTCCTGAGTTTCCGCACCGCCCGTTCCAAACCGCTTCCGTCTCCACCGGGGCACTGCGGAAATACCCCTCTCTCGGTTTTCCCAAATGCGGTCCTGCAATCGTGGCCCCGTGCACAATCGCTACAACCACCACGGCAGTTTCGTCAATCGCCGCAATTGGTGGTCATTCAGCGGTTTCGACTGTTGACCAATCCGCAACCGCAGTAGGTTGGAAATGCCAAGACGGAACGTACAGAACGGCGATCCAGCCGAAATGGTCTCCCCCGGGCAGCGGCGTTCGAGCTTCTGACGGGAAATCCCAGTTTTCCGAGATGACGAGGTCGCGATGCCAACTCCGATTGCCCCTCCCGCCAAGCGGGTTCTGCGAGGGTATTCGATCGACCCCAGCCTGGCGCTGTCTCTGTCGACCCTGCCAATCCATGAAATCCGGTATGAAGTCGACTGGGAGCCTCTGACCTCCCATCCAGTCCCCCTCTGTGAGAAACTCCTTCACCAGGAGAATTGTCCGCCGGGATCACTGTCGGTGGGCAGCTATCCCCGGGGGGAGTATCTGGAAATCGTCGACATCGATCCCGCGAGTCAGTTGATTTACGAACCGGTCAACCTCGATCATCCGCACCTGTTGGCACAGGATGGCTACCAGCCGGATGTGGGAAATCCGCAATTCCACCAGCAGATGGTCTATGCAGTCATGATGACGACCATCCGCAATTTCGAGCGTGCCCTGGGGCGCCGGATCCAGTGGGCGGAGCGGATCCCGCTTCCCAAACCAAC
>JBKCTR010000418.1:0-7540 GCA_046318755.1 Planctomycetaceae bacterium | reverse complement strand
GGCCGCAGCCGGGCTGGGCGACCGTGCCTTTAGTTCTCGACCACCATCAGACACGACGGGCCGGTTTGGGGGATTGTGTCGCCGTGGGGCTTCAGTTCTCCCGTCTGCGGGTTGATCTGGAAGATGGCCACGTTGTTACCGGGCATGTTGGCGCACATCAGCCAGCCGCCGCCGGGGAGGATGGCGAGGTTCTGTGGGCCCTTCCCGCGGCTCGGCTCGATCTTGATCAGCGACAGCCGGCCGTCGGCCGCCACCTTGTAGCAGGCGATGCTGTCGTGTCCGCGGTTGGTGCCGTAGAGGAACTTGCCGTCGGGGCTCAGCTTCACGTCGGCCGTGTAGCTCTCGCCGTCGAATCCCTCGGGGACGGTCGAGATGGTCTGCTGTTCGAGCCGCAGACCCGACTCGGCGACGTAGTTGTACATCGTGACGGTGTTCCCCAACTCGTTGATCGCATAGAGATGCTTGCCGTTGGGGTGGAAGGTGAGGTGCCGGGGGCCGCCGCCGGGAGGGGTGCGGGCGAACGGCTGCACGTTGGGGGTCAGCTTCGCATTCGCGGGGTCGAGCTTGTAGCCGAGGATCTGGTCGAGCCCGAGGTCGGCGGCAAACGCGAACCGGTTGTCGGGGCTGACGACGATGCAGTGGGCGTAGGGGCCTTTCTGCCGTTTGGGATTCACGCTCGACCCGGCATGCTGGATGAATGTCGCCGCTTCCCCCAGCGAGCCGTCGGGTTTGACCGGATAGGCGGCCAGACTGCCGGTCGAGTAGTTGGCCACCATCACCATCTTGCCGGTCGCGTCGGTCTCGAGGAAGCACGAGGCGGTCCCCTTCGACGAGACGCGGTTGAGCAGTTTCAGTTCCCCCGTCCGGCCGGTCAGCGAATAGGCGGCGACCTGCTCGGGTTCCTGGCCGCCGAAGTTCTTCGCGTGGATCGAGTAGAGAAACTTGCGGTCTTTCGACAGTGCCAGGAAGAACGGGTTCTCGGCCCCGGTGGTGCGGACGCCCAACTTGAGGGTGCCGGTTTGGAGATCAAACGTGGCCGCCTGAATGGCCCCATCGGGAGCCGGCGCGAAGTTGGAGATGAAGATCAGTGGATCTGCGGCCCGGGCGGCCGAGTGCTGGGTGACAGTCATGACAGTGGTCAGTGCGGCAACCAAAAGAAACAGGGTAGGGCGAAGCATGAGGCAACTCTCAGGAAGGAAACACACAACCTCGCAACAGGCGGCAGCCAGGCCAGGCCAGTGCCGCGACACCAACATCCATCAGCGAATGGTCCCCTCGGGGAGATCGAGAATCTGGCTCGAGGCCAGCCCGTTCCCAAAGGTGTCAAAGTCGCGGAACCGCCAGACCACCTGCTTGTCGCGGGTCACTTCGAACAACTGGGGATTCTCGGGACCGGCGTGGCAGTTGCCGACGATGATGTTGCCATTCGGCAGCACATGCAGCGTGGTGACCCATGCCAGGGTGATTCCCGGCAGTTCCTTCTGATCGATGCTCCAGGTGGTCTTTCCTTCGGGGGTGACCTCGAAGACGCGATTGTTGTTTCCCCCGGCAATCAGCGTGTTGCCGTTCTTGAGCCGGACGGCACCGTAGACCTCTGTGCCGTGTCCTTCGGGACCATGCCCGGGCGAGCGGGGCCGGCCGGCGAGATCGAGGGTGTAGGTCCAGACCACCTTGCCGTCGGCATCGTACTCGCGGATCTTGCCGTCTCCTTCATGGCAGACCAGGTAGTGCCCATTGGCGAGCTTGCGGGCCATGCGGGTGTCGCGGTGGGGATCGGGGTGCTCGAGGGTGAGGGGGATGGTCTTCACGATTTTCCCGGCGCGGTCGACTTCGACAATCCGGCCGTTGCCGCTTTCGGCGACCATGACCCGGCCGTCGGCCAGAGGCTGGAAGGCGTGGATCTCGACGTGCTTCTTGTTGGTTTCGACCGGCTGGGCTTCGTATTGCCAGACCACTTCGTTGCGGTCGGCCCCCGGTTTGACCTCGACAATCTTGTTACGGGCGGCGGGGAGCAGGATGTGACCGTTGGGCAAACGCCAGACATCGTGAACCTCGGCCGGGTTCGCCATCTGCCACTCGACTTTGCCCGAGGGTTGGACGATGGCCAGCCGTCCCTTGTCGGCGGCGAGAACCCGATAACCGGGCTGTCCGTCGGTCCGCTGGTTCAGCGGCTCGGCCCCCTGGGCCAGAACCGCGGTCCCCATCGCAGCCAAACCGCAGAGCAACAGGCGGAAAGTCATGCATCTCTCCCAGAACAAGCAAGGCAAAAAAAAGCTCTGGTACGGCCTGGCCGCACTGGCGGTACTGTAGCCAACTCGGATCGCAAACTCGACACGAGGGCTGTTCCCCAAGGGAGAGGGACCGCAACTCATTCGACAGCCCCCCGAACCGGCCGTTATCGTTTGAGCATAAGCTTCGGTCGCGTGTCGACCGTCGCTCCTTCCCTGATTTCACCCCTCCTGGTCCGTATGAGCAGCCGCAAACCCAAGCCCCCCGCCACCCCGCTGACTTACGAGAGCGCCGGCCTGAATCTCGAGCTGTACGACCAGGCGATGGAAAAGCTGCCGGCTCTGATGCGTCGCACCCACACCCCGCGGGTGATGGACCTGCCCGGGGGCTTTGCCGGCCTGTTCCGCCTCGGCAACTCGCGCAAGTTCGGCAAGAACTACAAAGACCCCGTGCTGGTCTCGGGGACGGACGGGGTGGGGACCAAGCTGAAGGTGGCGGCGAAGCTGCGGCGGTACGACACGGTGGGGATCGACCTGGTCGCGATGTCGGTGAACGATTGCCTCTGCCTGGGGGCCGAGCCGTTGTTCTTTCTCGACTATCTGGCGCTGCCCAAAGACGACCCCGAGTTGATCTCGCAGGCGGTGTCGGGGGTGGTGAAAGGGTGCGAAGAGGCGGGTTGTGCCCTGTTGGGGGGCGAGACCGCCGTGATGCCCGACATCTACGCTCCGGGCGATTTTGATCTCGCCGGGTTCTGTGTGGGGGTGGTGGAACGGAAACAGATTGTCGACGGTTCGCGGATCAAGCCGGGTGATCTTGTGTTGGGGCTCGATTCCAGTGGGTTCCACTCGAATGGCTACAGTCTGGTTCGCAAGGCGGTGTTCGACGTGGGGGGGTTGAAGGTCGAAGAGACCATTCCGGAACTGGGTCAAACGGTGGGGGAGGCGCTGCTGACCCCGACCCGGATTTATGTGCGACCGGTGGTCGACCTGTTGAGCAGAAAGAGTGGCCGCGAGGCGGTGACCGGGCTGGCCCACATTACGGGAGGGGGAATTGCCGGGAATCTCGAACGCATTCTGCCAGAAGGGTGTGCCGTCGAAATTGACCGCAGTCTCTGGCAGCCCCCGGCATTGTTTGGCTGGGTGCAGGAACTGGGGAACATTGAACGGGAGGAGATGTTCCGGGTGTTCAACATGGGGCTGGGCTTTTTGCTGGTGATTCGGCCCGAAACACTCGACGCTGTGTCGAAGCGGCTGGCGAAGCAGGGCTTCACGCCGCGGTTGGTGGGCGGGGTGTTGGCGGGGGACCGCGCGGTGACGTACCTGAATTGACCCACCCAGCAGCGGGCTTGGCTTCCAGTACCCGCGAGCTGTGCAGCCGACCTTGGCGAAACAGAAACCCACTCCGGATCCTGGGGGGATCCGGAGTGGGTTTTTTGTTGGACGTTCGACAGGAGCGTGGTCGCCGGCCGGCACTGTGTGGGACGGCTGATTGCGCCCCCAATCGGGGAAGCGTCGTGGTGGAGAACCGCGTTGCCTAGAACCGGGTGATCATGTCGATGCCGAAGAGGAACTGGTGTTCCTTTTGGCCATCGTCATAGGGATTGGCGGTGCCGTCGAACCAGTCGTAGCGAACTTCAGGACGGACGGTGAAGTTGGGGTAGGGGGTGTAGTTCATGCCGGTGGTGATCGAGTAGAAATTCCCGGCGAACGGGGGACCGTTGGGATTGCCCGGACGGCGACCGAGCCCGACGCGGGTCCCCTGTTCATCGCGGAACCACTCGACCCGGGCGCCCCACTTGTACTGCTGGCTGATCTTGTAGAAGAGGTATTGATCGAGTCCGTACCACCAGGCGGTTCCCTGGGTGGCGGTTCCCTGGTCCTGGAAGCCCAGCCAGTGATCGGCGACATATTCCCACTGGCAATTGGCTCCGAAGTTCTGCGAGTAGATCATGCTGTACCGCGTGCGATTGGCCCAGACATTGCTGATGCCGGGTAATTGCGCGGTATTGGAGAACTCGGGGCCGGTGATGATGCCGAACGAGGTGTACCAGTCGCGGTTCTCGCCGCGGTAGGTTGCCTTGGCGAGGGCGTTGAGGTGGTCGGAGGGGGCGTCGAGGGTGTTCCAGGTGTTGACCAACCCGACGTCGAACGTGAGGTTGTCGGTCACGGCCCAGGTGCCGATGCCTCCCCAGAAGGTGAAGGGGCCTGCGAATTGGTAGCTGTAGCTCTTTGTGTAAAAGAAGTTGGTGGGGGCGGGGAGGTTTTCGTACCCGATGGGAGAGTAGAAGTGACCCAGCTTCCACTGGAAGACGTCGTTCCCCGTCTCGAAGTAAAGCTGGGGAATGGCTAACCCGAGTTCGTCATCACCGTTCCATTTGTTGGTGCCATCCTGGTTGACCTCGAACCCGAAGGACTGGGCCAGCCAGAAGTCGCGTCCCAGGAGGACGTCGGCCTGGGCACCGACGCCCCAGCAGCCATCATCCGGCAGATTCCAGTCGAAGATGAAGTAGGCCTGATTGAGCATCAGGGTGTTGGTGTCAATGGAGTTGTAGGGACCGTTGTAACCGCTTCCGGGACCCGAGGTGTTGGTGATGAACCCGTAGTCGAACCAGCCGGAGACCTGGAAGGGGCCGAGGTCGGGAACAAGTTTCGTGACCGAGGCGGGGTTGGTGAACATCGGGCCGATGCCCGGGACGCCCCCCAGCAGGTTGGTGATGGTGGCCTGGGAGGGCAGGCCGGGCATCATTCCCATGCCGGGAACACCCATTCCCGGAACACCCATACCGGGCATCCCCATTCCCGGGACCCCCATTCCGGGAACGCCCATGCCTGGCAGGCCCGCGCCGGCAGCACCCATCCCGGGCATCCCTCCGGGCAAACCGGGAGCGGCCGGCATGGCGGCGGGCATCGCGGGAGCCGCGAATTCCCCAGCAGGAGCGGGCGGCAATGGCGGAAGTGCGACGGAGGGGACAGGCTGCGACTGTGCCAGGACGGTCGAGGAATACAGCAATGCACTGGCGGCCATCTGCCACCAGCGAGGTTTGAGAAGGGATGGCATCCTTGCGCTCCATTCCGAACGGGGAATCTCACTCGCCGAGGCGATGTGACACCAATGCTGGGCCGAAGTCTCCAGGCTCGAACGACCAGACAGTGTCAGTGACATCGGTTGTACGGATTGAAACAGCGAAATCCGAAATGCCGGGTATCGGGGTTTTTCCCAAAGGACCGTGTCTGCGGGCCATTCAGGCCGTAGGTTGCGATCGGTTGACGCAGGTGGCAAAGCTTCGCCAGTTTGCCAGAGTCACCCACAGGGGGTGTAAAAACTACAAACCGCCCGGAAAATCCGCGCAGCGGCTCTTGAGACGAATCGTTGAAGGCAGGTATACCGCTTCTCCCTTCCGGGTCGTTCAGACCCCTGAATTTCCCGCCGGCCTCTCGGCCACCCCCTCCCTCCGCGGCTCTCTCTCTTCTCGTTCTGTCGTCCCTCTCTGCGTTCGATCCCACCCCGTTTCTCCCTCCCCGATCTGTCGTCCGGAAGGTGGTCTCTGGGTCTGGCGTCCCCCCCGGTGGGGGGGGATGCCCCCCCAGGAAGCCCCTGATCGGACGAGCCCACCTCTGGAGCTTGGCCATGCGTTCTCTGCTCACCGGACTGGTGTCGTTTGCGGTGCTGTGTGCCGTGGGGTTCCCCCTGGCGGCCCAGGAGTTCCGGGTCTACACCCGGATCTTCAATGAGCGGGCCGATGCCTCCGCACGGAAAGCGGGGAAGCAGCCGGCTCCCGTCAGCCGGACCACCACGGTGTTCCATGCGGGCAAGGTCTACGACTTCATCGACGCGGGCGACCGCATCACCATCTACGAGCCGTCGCAGGAGCGATTCCTGATTCTCGACGGGGCCCGCCAACTGCGGACCGAGATCAAGACCACCGAGATTGCCTCGACAATTCGTTCGATTGAGCGCAAGCAGCAGGAACGGCTCGAGAGCGAAGTGGGGACCGAGCGTGACGATGAGCGTCTGCAGCTCATCCAATTTCAGCTCAATCCCGACTTTACCGAGTCGATCGATGAGCAGTCGCTGGCGCTGAAGCTGAGCGGCACTGGAGCGGACTACACCCTGAAGTGTGTGGCTTCCGAGTCTCCGGAGTATGCCCGGGCCTACCTCGACTACGCCGACTGGGCGGCCCGACTGAATTACCTGCTGCATGAGAATGCCCCGCTGCCTGGTCCCCGTCTGGCGCTGGATGAAAGCCTGCGCCGTAAGGGTTGGCTGCCGTTGGAGGTCTCGATGCAGGGGCGCGCCCGGAACAGCCCGCACCTGCGGGCCGAGCACCGCTACGATTGGAAGCTCGACGCCGCCGATCGGAAGTTGATCACCAAGGCGGAGAATGAAATTGGTCAACCGAAGATGAAGGAAGTCGACTTCGCCACGTTCTACCAGCGGATCCACACCCGCAATGTGCAGGCACGGCGGTAAAGCGGGCCGAGAGCCCGTCGTGGAGTCGGCTTTCAGCCTGCATCCGGTTGAATCGTCGCGCCGCATTCCGGTGGAGCCAACCGACGTTTCCTCTCTAAGGTGCAAGACACCCAGCGCGCCGAGAGGGCTCTGAACCAGCATCACGGGAGCGCGGACCTCTGTGTCCGCCCCGCTGGGCGCTCATCCGAAAACCCTCGCCCCGCTGGGCAGCCAAATCGCTCGGACCGTAAACCCAATCCGCGCCCATCCGAACATCGCGCGGAAGGGGACCGGAACCAGCGTCGCGGGGGGGCGGACCTCTGTGTCCGCTCCGCTGGGCATTCGACCGAAAGCCCCAGCCCCCATGGGCAGGCAAACAGCTCGGCCCGAAAAATCCAATCTGCGCTCATCCGAACATTGCGTCACAAGGGCCCAGCGGTTGGGGGCCTGCCCGTTCCAGGTTGGCTGTTTGCCCATTGGGACGGTGGTTCTCCAACTACCATTTGGAGCGGAAACTGTGGTCCGGCGGCCGTGGGCCGAGTGAGTAGAGGAGAGAAAGTCGAGAGTAGAATTTGGGGGGCCGTTCAGCGGAGCAGACACGGAGGACCGCGCGGTCGTGGAACAGGCTTGTCAGCCTGTTCGTGAAAGAGGCGTGGAACAGCGGCACAAAGAACTGCCGCGGACGGAATGGTTCCCTGCGGAGGCCGGGGGGACCGCCGCGTCGTCTGAGTTGGGCCGTTTGACTTGGACTGACAGACCTGGAGGTCTGTCGCCACCATGGGGCAGACGGAGATCCGCGCGCACCCTGTCCGTTCCGCACTCGCGTGAGGCTGCCGCGAACCGGGCCGCTTACCCCTCAACC
>JBKCTR010000417.1:0-5391 GCA_046318755.1 Planctomycetaceae bacterium | reverse complement strand
TGTGGTGACTGGCCGCATCGGTGCGGTCAGGCAACCACCTGGCGGCCAGGCACCCCGGGGCGATCAGGTGCCGCCGGTGGCGCTCGAGGCCTCGATGACGTTGAGTTCGTTGCGCTCGGGGAAGAACTCGAACCGCTTGGCTTTCTGGACGGCTGGCTGCGCGGCACCCGGTTGGCTTTCGCGAGAGAGTTCGGCATCGCGACGACCATCGCCCGCGAGGACGTACATGCCTTTGGACTGGTCGAAGCTGACGGAAAAGGCGAGAGCCGAGAAGTAGCCGTCTTTCATGCGGCCCTCGATCTCACAATTCCCTCGGCCCAGCACGGTGACATGCTCGGACTTGTCGCGCGGGGCGACTACCTGGGTGACGGTCAGCTCTTCGCAGCGCAGCGTTCCGGCCTGCTCGGGAAGCCGGTCGACATCGAGCTGCTCGGTGGGAGTGTTGACGGGGCCGTAGATGACCCGCACGCGGTCGAAGAACTGGCTGCGGCGTTTCTCGGCGTTCCCCTTCATGCGTCCCGAATAGGTGACGCGGGTGAAATTCCAGGGACTGTTCCCCTGGGCGATGGGGTTCCGTTGGCCCGTCTTGGTGCGGGAGGGCTTGTCGGCCTTGCCGGTGTTGCGGGTCCAGAATGTGAGAATGCCCGGACCGTTGCTGAGCAGGTCGCCCGTCGCCTGTTCGAATTGGAACTCTTGCCCCGTCGCGAGGCGTACGCTTTGCAGCTTGTTCTCTTGATACTCGGCACTCTTGATGTGGACACGGTCGCGGCAGAGGACGGTTTCGAGTTCGGGTTCGCGTTGGGCGTTGTCTTCAATGAACGATACACGCCGCGTGAGGCGGACCTGCATCTCTTCGCAGGCCAGTTCGGTGCCGTTGAGTTGTGTCTTGACGCCCGCGAAGAAACGGGCGGTCTGACCATCGAACTCCATCTTTTCCTGCCAGAAGATGTCGACCAGCTGGGCGTCGGGAAGTTTCTTGCCGTCGATGCCATTGCGGACCGGCATGCGCAGCACCCCTTTCCCCTGCACCGAGGCCTGATTGGCGCCGCGGTCGAAGCGGATGTCGTCTCCTTCGAGTTGCAGGCCGCGGTCGTGGACGTGAGCCGGCTTTCCCTGCACCCGCAGCACCTGGCGTTCTTCGGTGTAATTCCAGACGTGCAGTTGGTCTCCCTTCACATCGAGGGGAATCTGCCCGGGGCCATGGTTTTGGGTGACATGCACGTGCCCCTCGGTGCGGATGCGTTCGACCTCGGCATCGTCGGCATCGAGCAGCATCTGCACCCGGATGACGTCGGCCGAGACGAGGATGGGAGACTGTGTCTTGCCATTTCCCGGATCGGCCTCCTGGCCGGGGAGGGGATCGAGCGGAGCGGGGTTGTCGCCCGGCCCATTCGCGACCGGATGATTCGCCCCCTGTGGGTTGGCACCTGCCCGTTGGGGTGCGGCGAGGGTTGAAGGAGCCGGGTTGACCGGTTTGGGACGGGCGGGGGCGGGACGATTGTTCGCGGCGGCCTGCACCCCAGGGGCCAGGTCGGCATCGCGGAGGGCGACGCGGCGCAGGGGGGAGTTCGCGAGGTGTTTGGCGCGAGGCGTCTGCTGGGTCACGTCGGGTTCGATTGTTTCGGGCCCGGCGGGAGGAGGGCCCAGACGACCGGGCTGGAACCAGATTTCGAGGCGTTCAGTGGCTCCGACCATCTGGGGGCTCTTCAGTTCCACCTGGCGCAAGGCCAGCATGCGCTCGGGGCGGGTGCGCCCGTCGTCGTTGAGTTCCCCCCGACGGCGTCGTGGTTGGGGAGCTTCGGCTGAAGCGGCTTCCTCAGCGAGCCAGATCCGCACGCGCTCGGCCAGCAAACGCATGCCCCCTGGTCGGGTGAGGACCACCCGTTGCTGCAGATCGATGGTGCTGCCCGGCTGGTCGGTGCGTGGTTCGAAACGCAGGTCGCCTTCCCACTTGGCGGCGAAGTCGATGCGGGGGAGCGGTTCGTCTTCGCTCTTGGGAAGTCGCCCGGTGTAGCGGACGAGGCGTCCATTTCCCCGGCAATTGGCGGTTTCGACATCTCCCTCTTCGTCGAGGGTGACGGCAATCTCGGTCGACTGCAGACGGTGATTTTTCTGTTCGACGCGGACGGGGCTGGTTCCCTTGAGGGTCACTTCGCGGGCTGGCTCGTCGTAGGTGAGTTCCTGCAGGGTCGCCTTCAGTTCCGAGCGGTCGGAGGTGACGACGGTTTTAGGACCGGCCGCCCGCAGCCAGCGGAACTTCAGGTCTGAAAAACCGCCTCCGGCGGGGCTGGTGCGGGGCTTGTCGGCGGGGGAGTCGGCCGGATTGCCGTCGGCCCCGGGGGTGTCGGCGGCAACCTTCGACTCGTCTTTCTCGCGGACGAATTCGAGCGTGAGGGTGTCGGTGCTGAGGCGATCGGACTGGGTCTCGCTGGTCGGTTGAATGACCTCGACGTTCTTGTGGAAGACCGCCACCAGGACCTCGAGCTTGTATTCGAAGTTGCCCGAGCAGGTGACGGTGACCGGAGCCCGCGTCTTGCCGGTTGGCTGCGGCTGGTTCTTCGGACGGCGGTCTTCGGCTCCCGGCTGCAGGGTGAGGTGGACACCGCTGACCAACCGCAGGGTGCGGATTCCGGCGATGGCCGGTTTGTCTTCGTCGAGTTTGCCGACCTGGGGGATGAGATCGAGTTCGATTCCCTGGGCGCGGCCGCTGTGGCCACCCCAGGTGAAGTCAATTTCGTGATCGCTCCACGCGCGTTGCGAGGCTTCGGAGAAACTGAAGTTGTGGGTGTGGGCGGAGAGCCCATTGGGGCCGCGAATGGTGACGGGGCCCAGCAGCGACCCGCCGACCACCCGGCCAGGGCGGGGATTGCGGATGTCGAATTTCTCGGCGAATTCGAGCACGGCCGAGTCGCAGACAATGGTGAGTGGCGGATCTTCGGCGGGGGCGTCGGGAGCGCGGTAGACGATCGCGAAGGGCTCGAAGCGAACCCGGTTGGAGTTCTCTTCTTTTTCCCACTCTTCGGTGAAGATGTAGGCGTTCGAGCTGCGCAGGGCGTAGCGGGCCTGGGCGCTCCAGGGGGCGTGTGGAAGACACTCGGCGGCCACATCCAGCAGATCGCGCCGCTGTTGCGGCATGCTGGGGGGGGTGATTTCTTCGGAATCGGTCCCTGGTTCACCGGACTGACCCGAGCGGGGGGACGCATTGATTCCCGCCCGCGAGGCCGGGGGGTTGACCAACGGGCTGACCACGAGGCCGTACGCCACGCGCAGCGACAGCAGTAGGGCCATCGTGACGAGGGTGCGGTAGATCCGTTGGCTCACGGTGAATGTGCGGCTGAGGGGAGGAACGGTGTTAAAAGAAACGGGGGCGTAAGAGCCGGGACTGGTCGAATTGGGACTGGTCGATTCGGGACTGGTCGATTCGGATTTGGCGGCAACTGGTCAGTCGGTCCGTTGTTCGGGCATGTGGGTGATGACATCGGTGATGTCGATGAGCCCCACGGGACGGCCCAGGCCATCGATCACCGGCAGTTCACTGATGTGAAAGTCGGCGAGCACTTTGCAGGCGTCGGCCAGGGGAGAGTCGCACGAGATGGTTTTGGGGTGGTGGGTCATCACTTCGGCGAGGGGGCGGTCGAGCTGGTTCTCACGACGTTGCTCGAGCAAACGGGCGAGGTCGCTGTCGGTGAAGAGTCCCGCGAGCCGGCCGGCCTCGTCGACCGCCATGATGGCCCCGGTGCGGCGACCGGCGCGCTGGTGGGTGACGAGGGCCTCGCGGACCGAGAGTTGCTGGGGGGCGATACGCAGTTGGTCTCAGCGGCGCATCAGCTCGCTGACCGAGCAGAGCCGTCTCCCCAGAGCCCCGGCGGGATGGACCAGCGCGAAGTCGGCGCGCGAGAAACCACGTTGACGGCAGGTGACCAGGGCCAGGGCGTCTCCCACCGCCAGCATGACGCTGGTGCTGGTGGTGGGGGCGAGACCGAACCAGCCCGCCTCGGAGATGGAACCGGTCTCGAGCAGGGCGTCGGCCTGGCTGCCGAGGGTGCTGGTTGCGCGAGCGGTGATTGCCACGATGGGGATGTTCTGGCGGCGCACCTGGGGCAGCAGGCGGCAGAGTTCTTCGGTCTCGCCACTGTTGGAGAGGGCCAACAAGACATCGCCCGGGCGGAGGACCCCCAGGTCGCCATGCAGGGCCTCGGCGGGGTGCAGGAAGAGCGCCCGGGTGCCGGTGGATGAGAGGGTGGCGGTGAGCTTGCGGCCGATGAGACCGGCCTTCCCCATACCGGTGACGACGACGGCGCCGTTGCAATCGAGCAGCAGGCGGACAGCGTGGCAGAAACGGTCATCGAGCCGGCGGGCGACAGTCTGCAGCGACTGGGCGGCCAACTGCAGGATCTCGCGGGCTTCGCGAAGTTGCTCGAAGCGTTCGGCGGGAACAATGCCCGTGCCTGCCGAGTCTCCCGGTGAGGAATCGGGAGGGAGGGGAGCAGTGGGCCGGGGGAGGGAACTCATGGGTCATCCTTGACCAGCAGGACGCGACGCAGTCGACACCCCAACCGCGCTTCACCGCATCCTGCGGCGAAGACATGGTCAGCCCCACCCGCGGCCCCGGTATGAGAGGGATGGCGGCACGCGAGGGGATGGACGAGGGGAATCTCACAAGATCGGGAATCTACTCTGGTTCCGTTGGGAGGGTCAATTGGGATCGGTTCGAGTGCGGGGTTGGCGTTGGGGAATCGCCGCGTCTTTCTGGGGAACGGAGGCAGCCGCGGCGGGCAAGAGGCCGGCCGCATCGGCCGACCGGCCCAAGATCTGCTGAGAAAGCGATTTGGCGAGCAGACGGGGGCCTGACTCTGGAGGTTTGCGGGTTCACGGGGGATTTGGGGGATGGGTGGGGCTGGGCGGTTTTGCCGGTTTACGGATTCTCAGGAGAAGGGGGAGGCGGAATTGTGTCGGCTGGCGGCGGGACGATATGATCTGGCTTCTCTGATCCCACTTTCTTTTCCCTGGAGATGGATCCATGTCGGACCAGGCCCCTGAGACTTCTGCTGCTGCTTCTCGCCGTGACTTTCTGAAGGCTTCGTCAGCGGCGGCTGGCGGTGTATTGGCGGGCAGCCTGGCGATTGCCCCCCGGGCGTACGCGGCCGGGAATGATGTGTTGAGGGTGGGGCTGGTGGGGTGTGGCGGCCGGGGCACCGGTGCGGCTGCCCAGGAGTTGAACGCCGATCCCAATGTGCGGCTGGTCGCCAGGGGGGATGCGTTTGCCGACCGTCTCGAGGGGAGCCTCGCGAGCCTCAAGGAAACCGGTCTGGGAGACAAGATCGCGGTCGACAGCGACCACAAGTTCGTGGGCTTCAACGCCTATAAGCAGGTGATCGACAGCGGCATCGA
>JBKCTR010000416.1:0-2824 GCA_046318755.1 Planctomycetaceae bacterium | reverse complement strand
CCCCTGCTCTGCCCGCGCTTCGAGACTGTCCGTGGTGTTGTCGAACGAACCTTGCACGTCGGTGGGGGTCAGCCCGGCGTCTTTCCGCAACGCCGCCCGCAGGAAGCCGAACACGCTGTTCAGCGAGCCGCCCGTGAAGGGCCCCAGCCGGTTCAGCACCTCCCCCTGCTGTGCGGACGACACGTCGGCCCGCGCTTCGAGACTGTCCGTGGTGTTGTCGAACGAACCCTGCACGTCGGTGGGGGTCAGCCCGGCATCCTTCCGCAACGCCGCCCGCAGGAAGCCGAACACACTGTTCAGCGAGCCGCCCGTGAAGGGACCCAGCCGGTTCAAAAGCGTGGTCTGGTTCGCGGCTGTGGCATCCCCCCGGGTCGAGACGGCCACATCCAGCAGCTCCAGCCGCCCCGCCCGCGCGGGGGTGTAGGCGGCCGCGTCGGCCCGTGTGGAGATCGCTGTGTCGAGCAGGCTGGGAGAGCCAACCCCCCGCTGCGGATCGCAGAGCTGGATTTGAAACGGCGTTGGCAAGACCCCCACCGGGCCCCACACCATCCCTTCGACGCTCCGCCGGTCGGCGGTCGCGTCGAACCAGATGTTCGGCAGGTGCAGTTCGTACCAGCCCGGCAGCAGCGCGGCATCAATCTCCCGCCACCGGCACCGCCCCTCGGTCGGGGCCACCCACGTCCCCAGCGTGGCAATCGGTTCGATGGTGCCGTTGGCCGCTGTGTAGCCCACCGCACCGGCCTCCCCGGGCCGGATCATCGCAATCACCAGCCCGGTCGTTGTGGGGCCAATGCCAGTCCGCCCGGCCCCCTGCGTCGAACTCGCATCGGGCAGATACAGATGCAGCACCACGGCGGTCGCCCCCCGTTCGACAATCTCTTTCATCCCACCAGTCCTCCACTCATTCCAGGATGCCGGGGCAGACCACCTCCCCCGGCGGGGCTCGGCACACTCCACGCGCTCACACGCGGCGACAGGGCGGCGACGGAGTTTCGGTCTTCCACCCACGCCCCGGTCCCCACCCGTTGCACCCACCACGCGGGGCCAAATAGCGCTTCGCGGGCGGCCGCGTCGGCGAAGGTCAGTTTGGCGATGTAGCTGCCCGCTGCTGTCAGCGAGAGTTGCGAGCAGATGTAGGTGACCCCCGTGCTGATCGCGCAGGCCGCCACTGGCGCCTGCACCACGCCGGAGTTGATTGTGGTGGGCTGATCACTCGCGGCGTCGAGCGGCTGACTGTCGAGGCTGGCGATGGGGGTGCCGGTGTCTGTCCAGAGCCGCAGGGTCGCCCGCCCGCCGGTCGGCAAGCGGGTGGCCGTGCACAGGGCGTCGATCGTGGCGTCGCACGGAGCGACAAACCGGTTTCCCACCTCGCTGGGGTTGCTGGTGTTGGTCAACAAAGTCCAACTGACACTGCGCAGCGCCGCGGTACCGGGAAACAGGCTGCCGTCGGCATGCCGGGGGACCACCAGCGGCAGCACCCCCCCCACGGCAGTCCAGGCCGTGCCATTGAATTGCAGCACCGACGGGTTCAGTCCTGCCCAGCAGGCGGCCAATCGGGCGGCAAAGGTCACGCTGTTGCCGGTCCCCACTGTGCCGGCGAACCACCCCACCATCAGCGCCAGGCTGCTTCCTGCGGTGGGAGTGAACGGTGCGTCCAGGGGAATCCATTGATGGAGGTTGGCTTGGGGGGTGAACGTGGCCCGGGTCGCGGGTCCGGCCAGGTTCCCCGTGGGGACCCCATTCAGCACCGTTTCCAACCGCACTTCACAGGTGGGGGGCACCCCCACCAACTGCTGGCAGAACAGACCCACCTGACTGAGGGGGAGATTGGGCAGGGGCCGAAACAGAATGCCCACACGTTTGGTGGCGGTATCGAGGACGAATGGGGTGATGGCGGGAGCGGCGATCGCATTCGCCACCAGCTCAAGGGGCAGCAGGGGGCGTCGGGGGAGCCAGGCCATGCCAAGCCTCCAGGGGAACCACGAAATGAGTTTCTGATCTATTGTTCATTTTCTCTCGCTGAAATTTACCAGGCAAGCCAGATCTGTTCATTTTTCCAGATACGGGCGGACACTGAGTGTCGCGGGATATTGCAACCCGTTGGCAGCACGAGGTTTGAGGCAAATCCGACGCGGTTTTGCTGGGTCTCCCGTCGCGAGTCTACGGCTCGAGTCACCGATCGAGACGACGCGATTCCTCCCCAACTGGGGCGGGCGGGCGGAGGGGTTGGGGGCGACCCAACGACCCAAGGCAGAGCGGCGGTGCGTGTTTCTGCGGGGGGCCCCAACGCACTGGTCCCCCAAACGGACAACTCGCGTTTCCAGGGGGCACTCGCTAGCATGGTTTTGGTGAAAGCGTTCATCGGTTGGTGGTGGTTCCCAGCAGGAATCCCTTGGTTCGGGAGCGAATCGGGCGGGGTTTCCACGGGGGACGCCGTTCTCTTTTTTCAGGAGTGAGTGTCTGTGTCTGTTCGTGTCGGCATCAATGGGTTTGGGCGGATTGGGCGGATCCTGTTTCGGGTGATGGCGTCGCGCCCGGCGGAGTTCGATGTCGTGGCGATCAACGACTTGGGCAGTCCCCAGTCGCTGGCGATGCTGCTCAAGTACGATTCGGTGCAGGGACGGTTCCAGGGCACGGTCTCGGTCGACGGCGACACGCTGGTGGTCAATGGCAAGAAGATCAAGATCTGTGCCGAGAAAGACCCCCGCAGCCTCCCCTGGAAGGCGCACAACGTCGACGTCGCGGTCGAGTCGACCGGGTTCTTCACCGGGCGCGAGAAAGATGGCAAGCCGGGTTACGACAGCCACCTGACGGCGGGTGCCAA
>JBKCTR010000415.1:0-2097 GCA_046318755.1 Planctomycetaceae bacterium | reverse complement strand
GCCCCCCTCCCGCGGTGACCGCCGTGAAGACCAGCTTCCAGAACCAACTCCAGGGGCCCGCCCCTCCGTCATGAAAGCACGATTGCAGCGTCACCCCCTGAGGGTTGGCCGGATTCGGGCTGACCCCCAGCCCAAGGTAATCGCGCGATCCCACGAGCAACACCAATCCCCAGATCGCGACGGCTGCCACCACCGGGCGCATCGCCCGCCTTGGGACCCGTGTCGCCAGGAGCTGCTGAACCGCATGCGTCAAACGGACAAACAGCACACTGGTCAGGCCAAACAGCACCGATGCCAGGCAGACCTTGGCGAAAAGCCAGCCGTCCAAAACCGATTTGTCTGTCCAATCCTCAATGACATAGGGGGTGTGTACGATTCCGCAGGAGTGCACGACGAGGTGACCCACGCAGGCGGCGATCAGACAGGGAATTGTGGCCGCGTGACGGATCTGCCCCTGGGTCAACACTTCCATGGCGAAGATGGTCCCTGCCAGGGGGGTTCCGAACACAGCCCCAAACCCGGCCGCCACGCCCGTCATGAGCAGTTGCGAAAGGTCGGGACCGCGCAAGCCCAGCCATCGGGCCAGGCCCCCCGCGATCCCTCCCCCCATCTGCACGGCGGTCCCTTCCCGTCCTGCCGACCCTCCTCCCAGATGCGTCAGCAGGGTTCCGAGTAACACCAGGGGAGCCATGCGGAGTGGAACGCCACGACCCGGCTCATGGATTTGGTCGAGGATCAGGTTGGTTCCTCCCGTCGACTCGCCCCCCAGACGCTCATCGAGTTGGGCCCCCAGCCACCCCAGCCCGGGCAGCGCCCATAACAAACCGGGATAGGTCCAGAACAGAGTGGTCACCCGGTCGAGTGACCAATGAAATCCAGCGACCGCCAAGCCGACCAGGGCCCCCACCAGCAATCCTCGCCAGCCCCACTTCACCAGCCACCACAGGCGAGCGGCGAGCGGCGACAGGACAGTGCGGAGGATCATGCTCGCAATCTCTTCGGGACGGCGGGACGGGCCAAGTGCGGCGGACCAGTGTCGGCGTCGGCTCAAGAGACTGGCCCCATGGCGGAAGTCCGCGGCCGGGCTCTCTACATCTGGCCGATCTTTTCGGCAATCAGATTTCGCACCGCGGCGGGATCGGCCCCCTTCACCGCCTTCATCACCTGACCCACCAGGGGGCCAATTGCCCCCTGCTTGCCTCCCTTGAAGTCGGCGACCATCTTGGGGTTTTTGGCCAGCACTTCGGCAATCGCGGTGTCAATCGCCCCCGTGTCGGTCACCAGAGCCAGTCCCTTCTCGGCGATGATCTGGTCGATGTGCTGTGCAGAGAGCACCTGGCCAACGTGGGTCTCTGAGAGCAGTGTCGCAAACACCTCGCGCGCGCTCTTGATGGTGATCTGTTTCTGCGTGATCCGGTTGAGCAGGTTGCCCAACACCGCCCCTCGCAGGGGGAACTCGCGGATCGTCTGGCCCCGTTCATTCATCTCGCGCAGCACATCCTGAGTGACCCAATTGCAGGCCTGCTTGCCATCGGAACAAAGCTGGGCCACCTCTTCGAAGTAATCTGCGAAATCCCTCCCCTGCCCCACAATCACTCCCACGTCATAGCCGGAGAGCTGCCACGCCGCCGCCAGCCGTTTTCGACGATCCGCGGGAAACTCGCACAATGACTGCCGCACTTCATCGAGATACGCCTCGGAGACAATCACCGGCGTCAGATCGGGATCGGGAAAATAGCGGTAGTCCGAGGCCTCTTCCTTGCCGCGCTGTGCGAAGGTGACCCCCCGGGCGGCGTCGAATCCGCGGGTTTCCTTGGCGACATCTCCAATCTTCTGGCCGGTTTTCTGCCACTGCTCGAGTTGGCGTTTTTCTTCGTATTCCAGGGCCAGCTCCACATTGCGGAAACTGTTGAGGTTCTTGACCTCGACAATCGGCGTGGCGATCTTGTGGCCGTCGTCGGTGTGAATGTGCAGGTTGACGTTCGCATCACAGCGCAGGCTCCCTTCCTGCATGTTGCAGTCCGAGACCTCGAGATAAGTCAACAGCAGCCGCAGTTCCTCGAGGTACCGCCGCGCCTCGGCCGGGGAGCGCAGATC
>JBKCTR010000414.1:0-4594 GCA_046318755.1 Planctomycetaceae bacterium | reverse complement strand
TGCATGCGGTTCAACCTGATTGATCGGATCACAGATCTGCAACCGGGGAAATCGATTGTCGCCATCAAGAATCTGACGCTCGCGGAGGAGTACTTGGCGGATCATTTCCCGGGTTTTCCCGTGATGCCCGGGGTGTTGATGGTCGAAGCCCTGGCGCAGGCGGGGGGGTGGCTGATTCGGCACACCGAAGATTTCCGCCACAGCACGGTGTTGCTGAAGAGTGCCCGGGCGCTGAAGTTCGTGAACTTCGTGACACCGGGTAAAATGCTGCAAGTCTCGCTGGAGATTCAGGGCTGGCAGGGGGACGAGTGCAGTTTCAAGGCCAGTGGCACGGTCGATGGCCAGACGGCTGTTGCGGGGCGGCTGGTTTTGGAGCGGTTCAACCTGCGAGACCGGAATCCCGCGGCGGGCCCAGCCGACGAGTTACAGAACAGGCACTGGCGGGAGTTGTTCCCACAGTTGTGGACGGCTCCTGCGGCTGCGGGGGCCTGAGAGGGGCGGGGGACCCGCTCTTCGGAAGCCGGGGGGCCCCGGCCCGGGAGGGTCTGTTGGCCGCGATGGCGGCGGCCTTGCCCGGCCCTGACGCCAGGCCCCTGCTGACCCTCTTTCGCATCAGTCCGTTTTCACCGGTTTGGGTTTTGCGGGACGCGCACCAGACCAAGATTCCAGCAACCCAGACACCGAGATCTTCCAGACATGAAACTTGCAGGCAAGACCGCTCTCGTCACCGGAGGCAGCCGGGGGATTGGCCGTTCTGTGGTCGAAACCCTGGCCAGCGCGGGGGCGGCGGTCACCTTTGTCTACCAGTCGAATTCGCAGGCGGCCGAGCAGTTGGTGGCCGAGTTGAAGGGGAAGGGGCTGGACGTGTCGGCCGTGCAGGCGGATGTGCGTTCGAAGGCCGCGGCGGACAAAGTGGTCGAGCAGTTTCTCGAGCAGCGGCAGAAGATCGACATTCTGGTGAACAACGCGGGGATCATCCGCGACACCCTGCTGATCCAGATGACGGAAGAGCAGTGGAAGGACGTGATCGAGACCAATCTCAACAGCGTCTACAACTTCTGCCAGGCGGTCTACCGCCCGATGATGTCGGCCCGCAAGGGGCGGATCATCAACATGTCGAGTGTGGCGGCCCACTTCGGCAACAAGGGGCAGGCGAACTACGCCGCGAGCAAGGGGGGGATCGAGGGGTTCACCCGGTGTCTCGCGACCGAGCTGGCGAGCCGGGGGGTGACGGTCAACGCGATCGCTCCGGGCTTCATCGAGACCGACATGACGCAGGCGGTGCGAAATGCGGCCGAGGCCGAGATCAAGAAGAAGATTCCGCTGAAGCGGTTGGGGAAGCCCGAAGACATCGCCGAGGCGGTGTTGTTCCTGGCGAGTGATTCGGCCTCGTACATCACGGGGCAGATTCTGACGGTCGACGGTGGCCTGACGCTGGGAGGGTTTTGAGCGGGGGCTGCGGGAAGGTTTCTTGCGGGACAGGATCTCGCAGGATGCGGATCTTGGGGGAAGTGGATCTTGTGGGAAGTGGATCTTGTGGGAAGTGGTGCCGGGTTGGGGCACCGACTTGCCGAAGAGTCGTCCGGTTCCGCGAGTTGGACCAGTCAGTGTGTGCGACCAGTCAGTGAGTTCGACCAGTCAGTGAGTTCGACGAGCGAGTGAGTTTTCCGAGTCAACCAGTTGCGTTTGTGGGTCCCGGTCTTCCTTTCCGTCGCAGCGGAGGGCTGGAGTGTGTCAGATGCGGCGGAAGCCGGTGAGTGCGCCATCGGGACCCGCGGGGCGGGACCGGTTGGCGGCTGACCGTCAGAGAGGAGTTCCATGCCAACGTCAGATGAAGTCTTCAACAAGGTTCGCGAAACTCTGGTCGATGCCCTGGGGGTCGACGACGACGAGGTGACGCCTGAGGCCACCCTGGTGGGTGACCTGGGGGCCGAGTCGATCGACTTCCTCGACATCATTTTCCGGCTGGAGAAGAACTTCAACATCAAGATTCCCCGGGGGGAGCTCTTCCCCGAGAACCTGGCGACCGACGAGTCGCTGGTGAAGGACGGTCTGGTGACCGCCGAGGGGATCGAAAAACTGCGGGCCAGCATGCCTCACGCCGACGTGAGCAAGTTCGCCGCGAATCCCAAGGTCGAAAACATCCAGGAGCTGTTCACGGTGGGGATGATCGTGAAGTTCCTCGAGAAGAAGCTGAAGGGCTGAGTTTTCCCGGGCTGGGGACCGCGGTTGGTCCCCAGCCCCGGCTGTTTTTCCTGAGTGGCGGGTGGCCATGCGTTGGATCTGGATCGACCGGTTTGTCGAGTTCGCGAGTGGCTCGCATGCGACCGCCATCAAGTGCGTGACCATGGCCGAGGAACACCTGGCGGATCACTTTCCCGGGTTCCCGGTGATGCCCCACTCGCTGATCATCGAAGGGCTGGCCCAGACCGGGGGGATCCTGGTCGGCGAGGCGTTGAAGTTCTCGACGGTGGTGGTGCTGGCCAAGATTCCCAAGGTGAGCTTCCAAGGTTACGCTCATCCCGGCGACACGCTGACCTACCGGGTGCGTCTGCTCGATCTGCAGCCGGATAGCGGGATTGTCGAGGGGACGGCGGCGGTGGGGGATCAGCCGGTGGCCGAGATCGAGATTGTGTTTGCAAGTCTGCCGCGAAGCGTGGTTCCCAACGCGCGGCAGGATTTTGTGATTCCATCCGAGATGCTGCGGATTCTGAACGTGGGCTCAGCCGCGGCGGGGCAGGCGGGCGAAGCGCCGGCGGGTTGAGGGTCATCGAACGGAGAGGCGAAGCATGAGAAGACGAGTTGTCGTCACAGGCATCGGGGTGATCACCCCGGTCGGGCATGATGTGGAATCGATGTGGCAGGTGCTGCGCCAGTCGGGAAGCGGGATTGGGCGCATCACGCATTTCGACGCCAGCCGGTTTCCCACCAAGATTGCGGCCGAGGTGAAGGGGTTCGACTTGGGGCGGTGGATTCCGCAACCCGAGCGGTTCGCCCAGTGTGGCCGCAATGTGACCTTCGCCATTGCCGCCGCGACGGAAGCCGTGCGGGCCGCGGGTCTGGCCAGTGGCGCCCCAGACCCGACGCGGTTTGGGGTCTACCTGGGGGCGGGGGAAGGTCAGCAGGACTTCGGGCGGTTCATGCAGATTCTCTGCCAGTCGCGCAAGGGGACTGAGGTCGACCTCGAGGCGTTCACCCGCCTGGGTTTGACGCATCTCGATCCGGAGACCGAGATCCACCAGGAGCCGAATGTTCCGGCTGGTGTGTTGGCCTCGCTGTTCAACGCCCAGGGACCGAACCTGAACTGCCTGACGGCCTGCGCCGCCTCGAGCCAGGCGATTGGCGAGGCGACCGAGATCATCCGCCGCGGCGATGCCGACATCATGCTTTCGGGGGGCGCCCACAGCATGATCCATCCGTTTGGCGTCACCGGGTTCAACCTGTTGACCGCCCTGTCGACCCACAACGAGAATCCGGCGGGAGCCTCCCGCCCGTTCGACAAGAACCGCGATGGGTTCGTGTTGGGGGAAGGGGCCGGCATGCTGGTGCTGGAGGAGCTGGAGCACGCACTGGCCCGCAAGGCGACCATTTTTGGCGAGGTGGTGGGGTTTGGCACGACCGCCGACGCCTACCGCATCACCGACACCCATCCGGAGGGGCGGGGAGCGGTCTCGTGCATCCAGATGGCGCTGAAGGATGCCGGTTTGAACACCGACCAGATCGACTACATCAACGCCCACGGCACCAGCACCGACGTGAATGACCGGGTCGAGACGATGGCGATCCGCAAGGCGCTGGGGGCCGATGCGTACAAGACCCCAGTCTCGAGCGTGAAGAGCATGATGGGGCACCTGATTGCGGCCGCCGGCGCGGTGGAGGCGATTGTCTGCCTGCTGACGATCCGCGATCACATCCTGCCTCCCACGACGAATTACGAGACTCCCGATCCCGACTGCGATCTCGACTACGTGCCGAATGTGGCGCGGCCTGCGCCCGTCGAACGGGCCTTGTCGAACAGTTTTGGGTTTGGCGGTCAGAACATCTCGCTGATTCTCTCGAAGTTCCGGGCCTAGGGGACGAGTCGCTTCGAAAAACGCGGTTCCGCCGCTGCCGGATGGCGGCCAGGGCGGGTCGCCCTGTCGGAAGAGGGGGCGCGGTAGAGGGTCTGTGCGGGCCCACGGCGCGGCGACGGCATTGGCGAACGATTGTATTTCGAGTTGGCCCTGCGGAATTTGCCCAGCCGAGTCGCCAGGGACCCCTGCTCGGTCAGCAGGGGTCGGTTGAGAGGCTGCCGATCCCCCCGGGTCTCTCTTTCAGATCTATACATGCGATCGGTTGTTGGTGGCATGATCGCTTGCGGTCGGTCATCGATCGGGAATTGGGTCACCGGCCGGGAATTGGGTCACCGGCCGGGAATTGGGACGTCATACAGTTCCCCGGCAGCATCTGGCGTTGGGCCGTTCGAGGCGATGCTGCGGTGCCCCGCAGGGGGTGTGCGGCTGGCAGGCTGGAGAGTTGGCGGAATTTGCGATTGATCGGCATGCCCGGGGGTGATAAAAAAAATGCATGGTCGCGACCCATTCTCAACCGTACG
>JBKCTR010000413.1:0-4316 GCA_046318755.1 Planctomycetaceae bacterium | reverse complement strand
GGCGGGTGTTGATGTGCACCGGCTACACCACCGGCAGTGTGCTGCTCGAGGTTCAACCGGGGGGGGCCGGGGAGTGGCGGGTCAGCGAGGTCTGGCAGGCGCGGGGGCAAATGAAGACGAAATTCATGACGGCGGTGGCGTTCGACGGGCATGTGTATGGTCTGGACGACGGCATTCTGGCCTGTCTTGATCTCTCGACCGGAAAGCAGCGGTGGAAAGGGGGGCGATATCGCCACGGGCAGCTTGTGCGGACGGGGGACCTGCTGCTGATTCTCGCGGAGGATCCCGGGGACGTGGTCTTGGTCCGGGCGAACCCCAAACGGCATGAAGAATTGGCCCGCATCCCGGCCCTGGCGACCATGACCTGGAATCCCCCCGCCATCTCGGGCCGGCGATTGCTGGTCCGCAACAATCGCGAGGCGGTCTGCTTCGAACTGCCGGTTGCCGGGAACTGAATGGGGCTCGGCAACATCATTCACAGACTTTTCAGGACATTGAGCGTGCTGGCTCATCGGATCACGGCCATGATCGATCCCGTGGTTCCGCAGCGAGTTCGTCGAGTTCGCACCAGCAACCAGCTCGCCCACGCAAACAATTCCCCGTAGGGGATACTTCCCTCAGCCTGGGGTTGTCGCGCAGGCGACTACCCCAGGTCGCGATCCCCATCCAGACCCCTATCCTGTAAGGATTGCTTTCCACACCCTCGGTGATGATTACGGATCGATCATTGAGAGTATTCCCCGGGTAGCCGCTGCGGCGGCATCCCGGGGCTGAGAGAAGTCACCTCTGCGAGGAAGGCGGTTGGTTGGCGAGAGGTTCGGGCGATGGTCAATTCCCCCATGGTCCCAGCCCGATCACCATGGCCACCACGTCAGCAGATGCCGCTCGCCAGGATCATGCATGCTGTTTTCAACACAATCAGCGCGATGGCTCACCTCACCACGCAAGAGATCGATCAAAAGATTGAGTCGCGGGTCCTGAACGGGAGGGAACAGTGTGTTCCTGGGCAACGCAGTCCGTCACGGGCGAATCCAGCGCTCAAAGCCGACCGGGAACTCCAACCCTCAGGCCCCCCACCGGCAGAAACCGCAGGGGAGATCTCAGCGGCCGCAGACGTTCAGAGTCTCGGCCTCGACGCGAACCTGCAGCAATTGTCGCAGGCGGGCATGGCACGACATGCAGCCATCTCCGGCACCCGTCGAGCACTTGAGGTCACGAATGGTCGCCGCACCACAGACGTCGATGGCGGTGGCAATGGTGCTCAGCCGGACTTTCAGACACCGGCAGACAATCTCATCGTGGGGGTCGAGCCCCTCGGACAGCGTCGGATTCAGCGAGTCGGCCAGAGACATGGTTCGGGACCGGTGAGACGACTGAGCGTGCTTGTTGAGAATGAGTCTCAGTTGCAGAATTGTCGTCCGGTCACCCCGCACTGTCAAGGGGGGAGTGGAATGGATTGCAGCGATCGAAGGGAAATGCGGGAGTCCCATCGCGATTGTGTATTCGCCCGTTCAGGTATTGTTTGGACTCTGTTTTGGGGGCCGGGCGTCATGCCACCCTGTCCTTGCGCAGCACGGACGAAGGGGGTTCCCCATCCCCAACCCGAGCCCAGCCAACCGCCCGACGCCACGCGGGTCCGCTGGGCTCTCCCGATCCCATCGACTCCACCACCTTCGCCTGGGCCCTTGGCTCATCCGATCGGCCGAGGGAACAGATCCGCCGCGTAAAAAACAACGGCGGCGAGTTTCCTGCGAAACTCGCCGCCGTCATGGAATCTCAATCTCCAGCTCGCCCCTCACTCAACCAAGGGGCACCCGGCCAGCCAGAGGCCGTCCGCTCTGCTATTTCTTTTCCGCTTCGAGGAACACCTTCACTCCCGCCCCCTTCAGTGCCTCGAGTTGGGCACCCTTCGCCGCGTCGCTCAGCGGGTTGCCAATCAGATACAGCCGCAGGAACGGGGCGAACCGCTTGTCTCCCGCCGCATCCTTCTGACACGCCTCGACCAGCGGGGCCAGGTCGGCAATCTCGTTCTTTTCCAGCAGCAACAACATCCGGGGAGCGGCTGCCGCGAACGGGGCCAGGTTCTGGATCTTGTTCTCCGACAGCTTGAACGTCATCAGATTGGGCACCAACGGTGCCAGGGGCGCCACATCGCTCAGGCCATTGCGGGCCAGATCGAGCGAAGACAGCTTCTTCAGATTCGCCAGCGGGGCCACATTCGCAATCTTGTTCCCCGCTATGTAGAGGGCCGAAAGCTTGGGCAGATCGGCCAGGGCGTCGACCGCCGCGATCTGATTGTCTGACAACTCCACAAACTGCAACGCCTTGATGCTGGCCAGCGGGGTGATGTCGGCGATCTTGTTCTTCGACAGATCCAGCGACTGCAGATTCTTCAGGTCCTTCAGTTGGTCGACCTTCTCAATCTCATTCCCGGCCAGGTTGATCAGCGCCAGATTCGGGCACTTCTCGAGCCCCGACAAATCCTTGATCCCCTTGTTCCGTCCCTCGAGGATGAAGACCTTTTTCAGGTCGTCTTCGGTGAGGTCGTCGGGCTTGTCGCGCTTTTCGAAGACCTGCTGCCGGACCACCGCCTCAAGCGCCTTGTCGGCAATTGGACCGGCAGCCGAAACCTCGGCCACCAAGCCTCCCAACGAAACCGCCACCACGGCAAACCGCAGGCACGCCGTCAGATGGAACCGCTGCATGGTCACTCTCCTCCAGTTGCGAAGCGAAGTTGCGATCCCCGCCAGCCCCACAACCCCCGTGGGGCATGCAGGGATCGACGTCGATCTGTTCCCGCAGTCTATCGGCGGGTGAAAGGCGCTGTCAAAACCACGCGCCCCATCCCGGCCAACACGCCCCCCAGCCCCTTATTGCGGCGGGGTTTTCTCGGCATTTTTCAGCCGTTCTTTCAGCTCTTCGTTCTGCTTCCGCAGCGTTTCGACCTCGGCCTGCAATTGCTCGGCCGCCCGCCGCTTGGTCCGCAGCTTTTCGAGCGCCTCATCGAGAGCCTTGACCGAACGGGGCCGCACTTCTTTGCCCCGCCGTTCTTCCAACGCGGCAATCGAACTGCCATCCCCCACCGCCACGACGGCGTCGATGGCCGCCCGCCGCACTTCGCGCCGTTTGTTGTCGAGTTGGGCGTGCAGTTGCCCGATGATCTGGGCATTCCCCGGTTGCAGACGGGCCAGGGCCCCCAGCAACACCACCCGCCGTTCGGGTGAGACGGAACCACTCAACAGCCCGGCGATCCGCTCGGAGGCGGTCGGTTCTTTCAGGTCAATCAATCCGTCGCAGGCGGCCCGCAACAGCGTCTCGCCGTCACTGGGCTGACCCAACGCCGCCAGCAGCCGGTCGCGCACATTGTCGCGATCGAGCTTGATCAACCCCCGCAGGGCGGCCGACGCGGTGTGGTACGACTGATCCTGGTCGGCCACCTCCCGCAGAGTCGCCACCACCTCGGGGCCCGAGAAGTTCGCCAACCCGTTGACCGCCTCGCGACGGACGGCCGCCTTGGCGTCGGTCCGGGCAATCTGCCGGAGGGCGTCGCGCACCTCGTCTCCCGCCAGCTTCCCCACCAGCCGCACCGCTTCGAGACGCACTCCCCAGAACGGGTCCTTCAGGGCGGCGTGGCGGAGGGCGGCGGCAATGGCCGGTTCATCGCGCTTTTCGGCCAACCCGGCCACCGCCTGCACCCGCGGCATCAGGTATTGGCTGTGCGCCAGTTGATCGAGCCACTCCTCGGTACTCTTCGTGGGAGTCAGCTTCTTCAGAATCCAATCGGCCGGATCGAGACAGACCCGCGTCGGAGGGACCGGGGCGGGGAAGTGATACGTCTCCTCCGCCTTGGTGATCTGGATTCGCTTGAGCTGTGGGTCGTTGGGGAAGGCGAGCTCGAGCTCGGCCGACGTCCGGAACAGCGGGGTCACCTCGTCGACCTTCTGGGTCTGCTTGATGGTGACCTTCAGATCCTGCGCGGCGGCATCGTGCGCCCATTCGACGGTGAATTCGGGATGCCCCCCGTGATGGATCCACTGGTCGAAGAACCAATTCAGCCCCTGTCCGGTCGCCTCTTCGATGGCGAACCGCAGGTTGGCGGTCTCGACAGTCCGGTACTGGTTGGCCTGGGCGTAGACCTGCATCGTGCGCCAGAAGAGGTCGTCTCCCAGTTCGTACCGCAGCAGGTGCAGCACCCGGCACCCCTTGGGATACGAGTGCGAGTAGAACATGACCATAGGGTTGTCGTAGCGATAGTTCCCAATCGACCGGCGGTAGTTGGCGTCTTCGCCCTGGTAGGCCTGCGCCTCGTTGTGCCG
>JBKCTR010000412.1:0-6149 GCA_046318755.1 Planctomycetaceae bacterium | reverse complement strand
TCATGTCCCGTTATCAGAGATAAGACTCCCCCGCCTCTGACACTCGTTCCAGTCCAGAGGCATTCCACCGGGCGTTCTGCATGGTGTCGACCTCCCTCTGCGGTGGGTTTGGGCTGTGGCCAGAAAACAACACCACCTGCCGTCATTGAAGTGTCATTTCAGATTCAGCAGGCGGGTGACATTGCCTCCGAGGATGAGCGCTTTGTCTGCGTCGCTGATGTCGAGCTTCCGCACGTTGTCGAGCTGTGCGCGGGCGTACTCGGGGGCGGTGGGATTCTTGTAGGGCCCGTCGGTCCCCCAGACCAGACGTCGCGCGCCGACGCGGGCCACTGCCTCGCCAATTTTGGCGGGCAGTCCGACGGCACTCAGGTCGAGCCAGACATTGTCGTACTCCTCCGCCAGCCGAATGAACTGATCGGTCATGGCCGCGTCGGTCGAGTTGTACCGCCCCAGATGGGCGAACCAGAACGGCGTCTGGGGAAAGGTTTTCGCCAGGCGTGTGGCGACGGCGGCATTCCCGGCAACATCGACCAGGCAGGGAATCGGAAATGTCCCCGCCAGGCGCAGCAGGGGGTCAATCACGTACTCGGCCAGCGTGCATTCTCCCACGTGCAGTTTGATGCCCCGAAAGCCCTTCTGGGTGACCGCCTGCTCGACGACGGGCAACAGCGCGATTTCATAGCTGGGGAGACCATAGAGAAACGGAATGAGCCGGTCGGGATATTTTTCAACCGCCCCCGCCGCCATTTCGATGGAGCGCACCGTGGTGGTCTTCATCGCGAACACAATCGAGCGGGCGATCCCCACGTCATCCATCAGCTCCACGATCGAATCGGCCGACCACTCGGTTCCCGCCGCGTCGCCATGCTTCAGGTGGACGTGGCAGTCGATGATCGGCACGTCGTCCGCCCGACTGGCCTGTGCCACCGCCGCCGCCGATCCCACGGCCCACGCCGCCGTGGCCGACATCCCGAGAAACGATCGCCGCGAGCATTCCAACGACGAGTGCTGTGGTGCTGGCATGGGTCGACTCGGCGAATGCAGGAGGGATCACAAACGCAACCGGATTCGGGAATCGAGAAGTCCCGTGTCCGCACCATACGCCTTGCGCAACGGTCAACGCAAGCCGTTCGAAAACACCCACCATGGCCGCAGGTGTCTGGTCCGGGGCCGGTGTCGGGCAACGCGTCAATCCGCGTAGCCCCCACGGCGACCTGCCGCTGGCCCGTGAACCGGGCCCGCGTCCCCTGCGCCCGTCCGGTCATTCGCCCCGTCTGGTCATTCGGCGGTTCGCACGGTTACCCCCTGTCGAGTCCCCCGGGCATCGGGTAGAATCTCGGTCAGCCCTGTCTGTGGCTCTGTTCAGGTTCCGTAGTGGCCCGCCCCGTGGGGAACGAGGGCCTCTCCGGCACCCCGTCCCGGGAGAGAGAGAGTCGTTCGCTGATGCAGTCGTTACCCATCGTGGATCTGTCGAATCCGATTGGAAATCCCCAGCCCGCCTCCGAAGCGGAACCGGGGGTGGCCAAAGGGACCTATGCGTTTGTCAGCCTGGGGTGCCCCAAGAATCTGATCGACAGCGAGAAAATGCTCGGCAGTCTCGCGCTCGACGGGTATGCCCTGGTTTCGGACCCGGCCGGGGCCGACTTTGTGATCGTCAACACCTGCGGCTTCATCGAGAGCTCGCGTGACGAGTCGAAAGCGGTCATCCGCGAGATGCTCGAGCTGAAACGCCAGGGACAGACCAAGGGGGTCATTGTCGCCGGTTGTCTCCCCGAGCGGATGGGGGGGCAGTTGCTGCAGGAACTGCCCGAGGTCGACCACATCGTAGGGGTCTTCGCCCGCGAGGAAATCACGAAAGTCGCCGATCGGCTGGTGGGTGGAGTCCGCGAGCAGCGCGAGGTGTTTCGCCCCGCCCCGATCCGCGCGCTCGACGACCGGGCCCGGCTGCGGATCACCCCCCGCCACTACGCCTACCTCAAGATCTCGGAAGGGTGCGACCGCACCTGCACCTTCTGCGCCATCCCCAAGATGCGCGGCAAGCACGCCACCAAGCCCATCGAGAACGTGGTGGCCGAGGCTCGCGAACTCGTCGAAGACGGGGTGCGGGAACTGATCCTCGTCGCCCAAGACACCACCTACTACGGGATGGACCTGTATGGCGAGACCCGGTTGACCCAGTTGCTGAAAGAGCTCGAACAGGTCGACGGCGTCGACTGGATCCGTCTGTTGTACCTCTATCCCGAGCACATCTCCGACGAATTGATCGACACCATCGGCCAATCGTCCCGCATCATCCCCTACCTCGACATGCCGCTGCAGCACATCAGCGACCCGGTGCTCAAGCGGATGCAGCGGCGGGTGAACCGCAAGTCGACCGAGACGCTGGTCCGCCGCCTGCGCGACAAGATCGACAACCTCGTCCTGCGGACCACCTTTATTGTGGGGTTCCCGGGCGAGACCGACAGCCAGTTCGCCGAGCTGAAAGACTTCGTGGCCGAGGCCCGCTTCGAGCGGATGGGGGTCTTTACCTATTCCCTCGAACCAGGCACCCCGGCGGTCAAGCTCGAAGGTCACCTGCCCGACGAGGTCAAGGAGGCCCGCCGGGACCAGTTGATGACCCTGCAACAGGAAATTGCCTTTGAGCATGCCGATTCGCTGGTGGGGTATGAACTCGACGTGCTGCTCGACGCCCAGGTCGATGAGAACACGTGGGTGGGACGGACGTTCGCCGACGCCCCCGAGATCGACAGCCAGGTGTATGTCGCAGGGGAGGGGTTGGAGGTCGGCCAGTTCGTTCCAGTGCAGATCGAGGCCCGGCAGGATTATGATCTGGTGGGGGTGGCCGTGGAGGATGAGGAGGTGTCGGAAGGGTGACCGCCACACGGTCTCTCCCTCCGCGAACCGGTCTTCGCTTCCCGTCTGTCCGCAACTTGTCTTTCCCGGCGAACGTCTGTGTCACCCCCCCCAGCCATCCTTGAACCAGCCCCCAGCAACTCCACGGAGTCTGTCCGCGACGCCTCGGCGTGGCACCGGCAGTGGAACGTGGCCAACCAGATTACGCTGTCGCGGCTGGTGTTGACGCTGGCCTGTTTGTGGCTGATCGATGCCCGTTTGTGGGGTTGGGCGGCGCTGGTCTTCTTCGTGGCGGCCAGCACCGACTTTGTCGATGGCTACATCGCCCGCAAGTATGGACTGGTGACCGTGCTGGGCCGGGTGCTCGACCCGCTGGTCGACAAGATGCTGGTGGGTGGGGGCTTCATCTTTCTGGCGGCGGTCCCCGAGGCGCGGGTCTCCCCCTGGGTGGCGGTGATTGTCATCGGGCGCGAGTTGTTCATCACCAGTCTGCGGGGTTTGTTGGAGGCCGCCGGTAAAGATTTCTCGGCCGCCTGGAGCGGCAAGGTCAAGATGGTGCTGCAGTGTGCGGCGGTGGTGGCCGTGCTGCTGGAGTTGGCCACCGCCCCCCCCGCCGACTGGCCCCGCGCCCATCCCGTCTTCCACTGGTTGAAGGTGGGGCTGCTCTGGGGGGCTGTGATCAGCACGCTCTACAGTGCCTGGGTCTACATCGAACGGGCGGCGAAATTGCTGCGGCCGCAGGCCGAAACCTGATTCCACAAGGATTCTGACAAATGCTCTGCATCGCCGTCGCTCCCGAATCGCGCCGCCTGGGGAAGGTGGATCTGTTCAACGCCGCCGGGCAGTGCGACCTCATCGAGCTGCGGCTCGACCGGTTGGGCAAAGAGCCCGACCTCAAGGAGATGCTGGAGGGAATCTCCAAGCCGGTTCTGATCTCGTGCCGGCGTCAGGCCGACGGCGGGGCCTGGACCGACAGCGAAGACGACCGGCTGGTGCAGTTGCGGACGGCGATCATCGCGAACCCGGCGTATGTGGAACTCGAGCTGGACATCGCGGGGAAGATTCCGCGGTTTGGCAGCGTGAAGCGGGTGATCAGCCACACGTCGCTCGACAAGCCGCTGACCAACGTCGAGGCGCTGATCGACCAGGCGAAGCAGGTGAACGCCGACGTGGTGAAGTTCGTCGCACCAACCCCCACCCTCGACGCCGCCTGGCCCCTGCTGGCGGCCGTGGCGAAGAAACGGGACCTGCCGGTGGTGGGCATGGGCCTGGGACGCGAAGGGGTGATGTTCTCGCTGCTGGGGCAGAAGTACGGAGCCCCCTGGGTGTACGCGGCTCTTGAGAAGGGACTCGAGGCGTTCGCCGGTCAGCCCACTGTGACCGAGATGGAAGAGATTTTCCATTACCGCGAGATCAATCCGCAGACGCGGTTCGTGGCCGTCGCGGGGTTTGGCCCGGCCGAGTCGACCACGGTGCGGGCCTTCAACACCGCCTTCGCCGCTCAGGGGTTGAATGTGCGCTGCCTGCCGCTGGAAATCGGCATCTCGGGCAAAGTGCAGCAGATGCTCGACAACCTGAACATCAACCTGGTGGTCTGCAACCCGGCCCTGGCCGAACGCTCGCTCAATCTGGCCGAGACCATCGAAGAGAGTGCCCGCAAAGCCCAGTATGCCGATCTGCTGGTCAAGCAGGCCGACGGCTGGAAGGCGTTCAACACCGGGTGGAAGAGCGTGTTGCGGGTGCTGGAGGCGGGGCTGGGGGCCCGGGCCCCCGAAGACCGCCCCCTCGACCGGCGCAACGTGCTGATCATCGGCACGGGGGGCCTGGCGAAGAGCGTGGCCCAGGGGGTGCAGCGCCGGCAGGGTTTGTTGAGCGTGGCGGGAGCCGACGATGCCGAGGCCAGGCAGTTCGCCCAGCTCAACAACGCCCGGTACATCCCCGTTGCGAATCTCTACGACACGCTGTGCGACGTGGTGGTGTTGGCCGAGGCCCAGCGGTTCGATTCGATGACGGGACTTTCCAGCGGCAGCGGTCTGAAGCTGAATCCCGCCTTTTTGCGGCCGAACATGCACGTGATCGATCTGACGCAGTTGGTCGGTGACAGCCCCCTCTCGCGCGAGGCCCGTGTCCGCGGGGCGAAGGTGATTCCCGGCGAGGCGGTCTTCGTCGACATGATCAGCCAGACCTACAAGACGATTTCCGGCAAGGAACTCGCCCCGTCCATCATCGAACAGGCCCTCGCCTCGCAGCGCCCGCTGGACGTCACGGCGGAGTAGGGCGCGAAGCCGTCTTGTCAGCGCAGATGTAATGTGCGCAAAAGCCGGGTGGAATGAACCCACCAAATCGACACGGATTTCACGTCGCTTTCGAATCACACGCGGGTCCGGATCAAGCCTGAAGGGCTTGGCGACCATACCCTGGGGTTGGCACGGCACGTGCCTACCCCAGGTTGACGTGCCCCGCCCAATGCTCAACTCTGAAGGAGTTGGCTACACGGCGCGCGGCATGATTCCCGTGAATGATCGTGTCAGCGCTTCCGAAATCGTGCCTTTCAACGGATTTCGTCGATCACCCGCATGATCCCAACCAACCATTGCGGTCGCGTTGGACCACACCGGGGCCCTCGTCACACGACAGACGCCCGTCACCGCTCGCGTTCAACCCGCGCTGCCGTCTGGTTTTCAAATCACGGGTTGGCACGGTACGCGCCGACCCCAGGTTGCCTTCTTCCGGCTTCCGGCGGGTCACAACGAGGCCGGGTTGTCCTGCGGGTCGGCCGCGGTCTGTTCCTCGCGCATCCAATACCACGCCAAAATCAATGCCCCGCCCGTGATGGCCATGTCGGCCACATTAAAAATGCCGGTTCGCACGGGGCCCAGTCCCAGATTCATGAAGTCGGTCACTTTCCCGGCGTTGGTCACCCGGTCGATCATGTTGCCGATCCCCCCCGCGAGAATGCCCACCCCCGCGAGAAACCGCCCCAGGGGCATCCGCCAGTGCCAGACCAGCACCGCCGCCAGCCCGACCAGGAACAGGCCATTGAGGACCGTCAGCAGCCAGAACCGGGCGCTCTCGGACCACGTCCCCGCCATTCCCAGAAAGGCCCCCGTGTTGTAGGCCAACTGCAGCCGGAACGTGTCATTCCAGTAGGTCCAGGGCTCGACCGGCAGATGCCGCACGGCCAACACCTTGGTCCACTGATCCAGCCCCACGGTCACCAGGGTGATGGCCCCAAACCACCACCAACGTGAAGCGGCGGTGGGGGCGGATGACGCCGCCACGGGAGATGGACCGGC
>JBKCTR010000411.1:0-3688 GCA_046318755.1 Planctomycetaceae bacterium | reverse complement strand
GTCTACCGGGCGCGTCAGGCGTCGTTGGGGCGGTGGGTCGCGCTGAAAGTGCTCTCGATCGAGACGACCTCCCGGTCGATCACTCAGGCGCAGCGCGAGTCCCAGGCCCTCGCGAGTCTGAATCATCCGCATGTTGTGACGGTTTATGAAGCGCACCTGTCGCAGACCCCCCCGTTCCTCGTGATGGAATGGGTCGGTGGCGGTTCGCTACAGGACCGGCTGCAGTCGGGTCCCCTGTCGATCGCCGACGCCACCACCCTGGCGAGGCAATTGGCCGAGGCTGTGGCGGCCGTCCACGCTCTCGGGTTGGTGCACCGCGCTCTGAAACCAGCGAATGTGCTGCTGGCTGGTCCTTCGGCCGCGGAGGGAGGCGTGGTTCCGGGCAGCGCCCCCCTCATCGCGAAAATCAGCGATTTTGGATTGGCTCAGACAGAACAGTCGTTGACCCGCACCACGCTGGAGGGACTGGCGGTGGGAACCCCGGCGTTCATGGCCCCCGAGCAGACGGGACTGCGTTTGGGATTGGGGAGGGTGGGGCCGGCGTGCGACATTTATGGAATCGGCGCCGTGATCTTCGCCGCGTTGACGGGGCGGCCTCCGCACGAAGGACACAATCCGATGGCGACCCTGGCCCATGTCGCCTGGGAAGAGGTGGCGGGGCTGCGGAGTTTGCGGTCGGACGTTCCGGTGGATCTGGCCACGATCGTGGCGAAGTGCCTGCGGACCCAGCCGACGGAGCGCTATCGGTCGGCGGTGGAATTGCGGGACGATCTGGAACGATTGGCGCGGGGGGAGGCGATTCGGGCCCGCAGCTACACGTCCCGCGAGCGGCTTCGCAACTGGATGCGACGCCACCCCACCCTGGCGGTCGCGGCGGGGCTGGGAGGAACGTTGCTGCTGGCCCTGGTGCTGGGGGTGACCTATCACCTCACGCAATTGCGCCGCACCCTGGCCGATTTGCAGGCCGAACAACAGCGGGTGAAGATCGCCCTCGAACGGGCCGAGCAGGCCACCAAGGCGGAAAGACACCTGCGGAGCGAGACCGTGCGGCAGGTGGCGATGGCCCACAGGGTGATGCTGACGTCCCTGCAACACACTCAGGCCATCGCCTCTGACAACCTGGGACTTTTAGAGCGGATCCGCCGGTTCTACCACATCCAGGTTCAATCTCTCTCGCCGTCTGAGACCGAGCTGGCCGAGATCCTGGGAGAGGGCTTGAGCGCGCTGTGCATGATCGAATCGTGGGACCTCCACAATCGCCAATTGGCCGAGGAAGATTCCGAGATGCTGTTGCACCTCGCCAGTGAGTATCCCGACTCGTTGTCGATGCTCATGAACCGCGTCCAGGTGTTGAGTGTGAGGTGGGCCATGTTTCATCAGCAGGAGCGGTCCAGCGAGGCCGATGCGGCCCTGGAGGAAATCACCCACCTGGCCGAACAGTACGCCAGCGATCCTGCGGGGAAGTCGCCTCCCGAATTTGTGCCGAGCCTGATTGCGATTCTCTGGAACGCCAAAGATTGGCCGCGGGCGCTGCAGGTGGTCGAGCAGGCGCTCGAGCGGGCGCGGCGGCAATTTCCCGACGAGTCCCGACCCACCGTGGCGTGGAACCAGTTGTTGTTGTTGCAATCGCAACGGCTGGGCCTGTTGCACCAGGTGGAGCGCTGGGCCGACTCGGAAGAGGCCCTGCGGCAGTGCCTGGAGTTGTCGCGGCGATTGTCGGCCAGTGATCCGCAGCGGGAGAGGAATCTGGCACTCCAGCGGCTGCGACTCGTGGGGCAGCATCTGCAGCACGCTGGTTCCCATTTGCCGGACCAGCGCCGAGAGGAACTGTTGCAACAGGGACGAGACCTGTTCGCCGCGCTCGATTTGGAGGAAGCCTCCCTGCGGGACGAGGCGCTCGCCCTGATCGAATGGGCGACAACCCTCGAGAGTCTTCCTGGTCGCCAGGTCGCCGCGGAAGAGCTGGATTCGAATTGGGAAGTGATCCAACGGCATTTGGATCCGAACCCGCCGCTGGAGATTCTCAACATCTTCCTCCCGCCGCTGACCGATCTTCGAATCCGACAGGCCCGCCGGATGATCCTGGCTGGACAATTCGCCACAGCGCTGCAGGTGGCCCGGGATTGCCTCGACGATCTGCAGATTCTGCAGGCCCGGGCGGCTCTGCTCTATGACCGTCTGTGCGTGGAACTGCTCGCTGTGGCCGCCGAGGCCAGCCACGGACTGGGCCGTGGGTCCGAACAACTGTCGTACCTGTCGCGGGCCGTGGATCAGGCCGTTGGGGCAGAGCGGCCCCGCCTCCAGAGGCAACTGGCTGAGGTGGCGCTTTCGCAGGGGATCGCCCTGCCGGTGGAACACTCCTCACTCCGCAAATCATCACGCAGTCCCGAGGCGAATCCTCGACATCGGCCCACCGTCAAACTGGCCGATTCGGACTGAGCGCAGATCGTAGGGAAAATTCCGCACTGCGGCATTGTTCCGCACGGGATGATCCCGACCGAAGCTCTTGCCGCTGCGACTTGAAAAAATGTCGAGACGGATCAACCAGCCTCCAGAGGGAAGATGCTCGATTGATCCGCTCGACAGCAACCCAAACCCACCCTTCGGGTTATGGCTTGGCTGCGGGGTGGGTTGGCCCAAATAGCCGTCTCGAAGAGAGGCCAATCGGACCAAACACCCCCACCCCGGAACACAGCCTTGGCACACCTGAGCTGTCTCGCGGGAACACCCGGTGAATCCCGAAAAACTGAACAGACGCACCTCATGCCGAGGAACTTTTTCAAGCTCCTCTAATAGATTCTTCAGGTCCTGCCCCGAAAATCTGACGCGAAAAATCGAAAAAAATTTGAGACGGCTGGAACTGGTGGGAGAGCCGAGGGGCCAGCCCTCTGCGCTGGGCGTGCCCACGGAGCCCTCGTTCGCGCCGGTCACCCACCGGGTGGCGGGAGCGCGGACCGCCGTGTCCGCCCGGTCGTGGCGACGAACTTCCAGTTTGTCGAGCGTCGCAGGGTCCCCCGCCCCCGCCAACAGCACGACGGGGCCCAGCGCCCCCCCGTAGAACGAGTTGGAAAACTTGTTCAACACATGTGAAGTCGCGTCCCGAGGCTCAGCGACGAGGCCCAGCGTCGGTATCGCTCGCAGATGGGCGATTCGCGGCCCCCATCCAACCCACCGCGTCTTGGACCTTTGAAACCAACCACGTCGAATCACCGACAGGTTGAAAACCGATCGTACGAGTCGCGACGACCTTTCTGGAAATGTCATACGGCCGAACAATTCCCCGTAGGGGATACTTCCCTCAGCCCGGGGTTGGTGCGCAGCACTACCCCGGGTGGATGTCCCCCAAAGATGACCTCTATCCTGTAAGGATTGCTTTCGGGGACCGTCGATCATGGTGGCCCATCGATCGGCCATCACACCGCGCGGAAAGGAACCCCGACAGGGTACGCGGCATATTTGTGGGGCGTCACCCAGGGTAGCCGCTGAGGCGGCAACCCTGGGCTGAGGGAAGTCACCTCTACGAGGTAGGCGGTTGGGCCGGCGGATGGTTTTGGGCTACGGGGACGGTGGTTGACAATCTCTCTAAAGGACCACGTCGAATCACCGACAGGTTGGAAACCTATCGTACGAGTCGCCGTGGCGACGAACTTCCCGTTTGTCGAACACCGGAGTGTGAGTCGGCGTTGCC
>JBKCTR010000410.1:0-1346 GCA_046318755.1 Planctomycetaceae bacterium | reverse complement strand
TGGGACTACGGCCCCCTGGGGGTCGAACTCAAGCGCAACGTGAAGGAGGCGTGGTGGCGCGACATGATCACCAACCATGACGAGTTCTCGACCCCGCCCGGAGCCCCCTCGGCCTTCTCGATGGTCGGCCTCGACTGTTCGCTGATCATGCACCCCCAGGTCTGGAAGTGCTCGGGACACTACGACCTGTTCCACGACATGATGTCCGACTGTCGCGAAACCAAGCGCCGGTTCCGCTTCGACCAGATCCGGGGCCGCTGGGTGCACGTCGAGAAAGACGCCCGCGGCATCCACCGCTACTTCATCATGACCGATGCCGACACCCCCGAAGCAGGGCTGGAAGACACGGTCGTCAAGGCGTGCAAGTTCTTCGACGTGCGCCGCAAAGATGCCGAGGCCGCCTTCACCTGGCAGTCCCCCGGGCTGGTGGGAATCACCCCCAAAGACAACCTCGCCCACGTGGTGACTCCCGGGGCGACGCAGCCCGGCACCATGACCGAGCCGCGGGAATTCAACCTGATGTTCAAGACCACCATCGGGGCCCTGGGGGGAGCCGAAGATGCGGCGTTCCTGCGTCCCGAGACCGCCCAGGGCATGTTCGTGAACTTCAAGAACGTGCTCGACACGCAACGGGTGCGGGTCCCGTTCGGCATCGCCCAGATGGGCAAGAGCTTCCGCAACGAGATCACTCCCCGCAACTTCACCTTCCGCTCGCGCGAGTTCGAGCAGATGGAGATGGAGTTCTTCTGCCACCCCGACCAGTCGCGGGCGTGGTACCAGTACTGGCGCGACCGCCGGTACCAGTGGTACCTCAGCCATGGACTGGGCAGCGACCGGCTGCGGCTGCGCGACCACGCCGCCGACGAGTTGAGCCACTACTCCGTCGGAACGGCCGACGTGGAGTATGCCTTCCCGTTCTGCGAGCCGGGGGAGTTTGGCGAGCTGGAAGGGGTCGCCCATCGCGGCGACTTCGATCTGCGGTCGCACATGGAGGGGAAGCTGGTGCGCGACGCCAGCGGCTGCCTCGCGGTCGAGACTGGACCCGATGGCAAACCGCGTCACCAAGGGAGCGGCAAAGACCTGGTGTACTTCGACGACCAGTCGCGCGAGCGGTACGTACCCCATGTGATCGAACCGGCCGCTGGGGCCGACCGGGCCACACTGGCTTTCCTCTGCGAGGCCTATCACGAAGACGCCCAGCCCGATGAAAAGGGGGCTCTGCAGCCCCGCGTGGTGCTGAAGCTGCACCCCCGGCTCTCTCCGATCAAGGTGGCGGTGTTGCCGCTGGTGAAGAAAGACGGCATGCCCGAACTGGGGCTCGAGCTGTACCGCAACTTCAAGCGGGC
>JBKCTR010000409.1:0-7989 GCA_046318755.1 Planctomycetaceae bacterium | reverse complement strand
ACTACCCGTTGGGGCCCTTCCACTCATAGACATTCATCTCGAGCATCAACAGCGTGCAGCCGACGATCAGTGCGGCCACCGAGACGAACAGCAGCGCGACATAGATGTCGGGAGCTGCGGGGGGACCTTTGACCTTCCGGGGACTAGAGCTTCGTGGAGACATTATCCCCCTCCTGAATCGCACCGCTGCGGGTTTCTTCCAAAACTTCACCGACAGCCGAGTCCGGCGCGGTGCTCACAATCCGAATCTTGGCCAGGTAGCGGGGTTTGCCCCCGGTACGGCTTCCCGGCCGCCACACAGTCAGCTCATGCCCCTTCTGCAAGCCATCGTTGACCCCCAGGGAGATGCCGAGCGTTTCCGAGCTTCCCAGCTTGACGGGACGACGAACGGTCCGAACCTTGCCCTCGATCACGGGAGGAGGTTCCTGGGAGTTGGCGAGATCCACCGCCTCATCCGGTGAGATGCCATTCTTGGCGAGCAGGGCGGTAAAGCCGCTGATCTGAGCCATCAGTCCACGATTCTTCCCATTGGCAATGTCCAAATCGCTCTTCAGCTTGCGGATCTCATCCTGCAAGAGCCCCTTGGAACGTTCCTGTTCGCTGATCATCCCGGTCTGGACATTGTTGACCTCGCGCAGCTCGCGGGCCTCGTCATTCCGGGCACTGGCCTCTTCGGCCGAATTCTGCGATCTCCGCTGCACAGTCGCCAATTGCGACTGCAGGTTGGCCGACTGAGTCTTCGCCGTCTCGAACTGTTGCGACATGATCGACAACTGGGCTTCGGCCTCCTGGGCCCGTAGCACAGCGGCGTCCATTGTCTGCTTCATCTGATCCAGTTGAGTTTTCGTCTCCTGGGCCAGATTGTTCTTTTCAACGGTCGCTTTCTCAGCCGCCTTCTTCTGCGTGTTGGCCTGCTCACGCCAGTTGATGTGCGTGTTGTAGACAGCGGCGGCGAACATCATGAACAAGATGCTCAGCGCCATCTGCAGCACGACCAGGATCTTGCCGAAGAACGACATCGGTATCTACTCCTCGCTGTGGTCTTCTGCGGGGCAGGAGGCGAAAAAGGGGGGCAACTAATGAACTCAATCCACTCCGACAACTTGACCAGGCGTCAACCCGGGCAGGTCATCCACAGGCTCAGGCGTCTCGAGCATCCCCTGCGGGCTCCGATTCCTCAACCTCTTCGCCGAAACGGTCCTCGGTCTCCTCCCCTTCGCTGTCTGGCTCCTCCAGCATCTCCTCTTCCATCATCTCCTCAGCATCACTCTCCGCCGCTCCCGTTTCGGTCTCCGCGGAATTGTTCGGAAGTGGAACGGGACGGACGGCACCGGGGAGTGCCGAACCTCCATCCGCCCGGGGACGGGCGGGGGGCAGCGAATCTTCGTCAACGGCCGGATCGTAGGCCTTGCGATCCCCGCGTCCCAGCGACGTCTTCAAAGACTCGTTCCGTCGAGCGGCCCGCTCCAACACGCCGCGAGATTGGTTCAACAGGTCCCGCAGACGAGACACCTCGGCCTCGGCCGCGATTCGTTGCGACAGCAACTCCTCAAACTGGGCCTGCAGCCGAACCACCTCTTCACGTCGGGCCTTGTCGACATCCAGCTTGGCCTGTGCAGTCACGGCGACCGCATCGTTTTTTTGCCGCAGCTGTTTGTCCTCCGCTTCCTGCTGGGTGGAATAGGCCTTCAAAACGTCAGCCTTGGTCACCATCGCCTTGGAGTCGGTATCGATCGCCGCCACGACCAGTGGAGTCTGCTTGGCGTAATTCTCGGCTTCGGCCTTGAGGGCATCAATCTTGCCCTGCAATTCCTGCGTTTTGTTCCGCGGATACTCGTTGGCTTTCCCTTTCCAGTCGGTCCGTGCCACGCTGGAGACCGCCGCCGCCCCCAGAAAGGCCAGCGACAGCGCCGTGACGAGCACCGTCAGAACCTTGCTGATCGTCGTTGTCATGCCGGCGAACCAAGTCAAAAGGAAAACTGGTCAAAAAGGGGAACTAGCCCAAGACGAGGACGAATCCACGAAGGGAACCGCAAGCCACCTGAACATCAGATCTCTTTCCCATCCTTGGAATGATCTCTCCAATCGAGAAAAGCAAGGGAAAATCACCTTTTTCCGACCGCTCGTTGAGTATACGAGCCGTCAAAAACCGGTGTCAATTCCCAGTTTTCCCAATCACGCCAAATCTCCCAACAGGCCGTTCCGAGCCTGCTGTGACCCGTCTTTCTCGACCCGTCGCCGGTCGATTGGCACGCGGTCCAGACCTCCTGCGGAGAGTCAGGCAATCGCTTATCGGTCCCTCGATGCCACAGCCCGCTGCCGATGTGCCATCTCGGGAACTGTTCCGCGTGGTTCCCGCCTCCGGGCTGGAATCTCTGGTATCGCCCGCAGGGTCAAACGCTCGATCCACCGTCAACATTCATCCCATCTTCCCCAACCGGTCCAACGATGTTCTGGGCCGAAGACGGCAAACCAAGTAGACTACGAATTCGGTCCCTCTAACCCGCCCTGGAGTTCCTGACGTGGACAAAACCCGCCTTCCGATTCAATTCGAGGCCACCCGGGACTTCGTGCGAATGGCACTCAGTCCCGACATCACTCAACTCCCCTGGAATCTCGTGGAAGAGTGTGGCGATCAAGCGATTGCCAAGTTGAAGGAATGCCATGCTTCCAAACTGCTGGTCGACCTGACCTCCCTCGACTACCTGGGAAGCGCCCAGGTGGCCTTATTGGCCCGCATCTGGAAGGTCCTCGCCGCCCAGAACGGAGCCATGTCGGTTCAGACCAACTCCCCGGTCGTGCGCGAAGTCATCCGGACGGCGGGCCTGCATCGTCTCTGGAACCTGGTCGACAGTCACCAAAAGGGTCTGGAAAAACTCGGGATCAACGACACGGGTGTTCGCGTTGTTCCCACCCGGTGGACGATTGGCCCCGGGGTGGCCGCCATCGGCAGCCTGCTCCTCGCGGCCCTGACCTGGCAAGGCCCGGGCGAATGGCGATTTTGGTCCGGCCTGGGAACCATTCTGTTGGGCTGCCTGGCGATCTTCCTGTCTCGGCGCGCCATTTCCAAAGCGGAACAGGGACAACGCGCTTTGGGGGTGCTCTCGCTGCTGGTGGGATTGGGTTCGGTGGCCGCGGGAGCGTTCTTGCTTTGGCCGCTGTCCGAGCCGGATGCCAAGGTGGTGAATCCTGCGGGAGTCTTTGACGCGAACGTCGACGATCCCGAGGGCTTCGGAGGTTCTGGTCCGGTCCGGGAAGGGACTCTTCCGTCCGCCCACACAACCCCTCGCGTGTCTCCCCCAACCTCCCCATCGCCCGAAAACTCGCCTCCGCCCGAGGGTTCGACAAAGTCAGCCCCGCCCAGCGTCTCCGTGCCCGGGACGGAACCGTCCCAACCCCAACAACCCCATCCATCCGACTCCGCCACTCGATCGCCAATCACGGCCACAGCCGCCGCAGATGTCGATGCGGTGGAACCGGTCTCTGCCAAGACGACCCCCGACACTCCTCCGGAGGACCAACCCGACCGTCCGGCAGCCCCCTCGGATCCCGTCAATGCCCCGGAGTCTCTCTGAACGGTTTGACACAGCCGTTTCGTCACAGCCGGCTTGAACCAGCCGGTTCAATCCTGATCCGTTCGTTGCCGACCTCCCGCCGGTCTGGCACCTTGGCCGAGCCCTGTCATTCTTCCTTACTCCCGAGATTTGTCATGTCCACGGCCGACTCGACCAATGCCCATCTCAGGCAACGTGCCCTGCAGGAAGAACTTCGCGAATTGCTCGATGTGGTGGGTCCCGCATCCCTCGTGGAACTGCTCGTAGAACGGGCCTTTCAGTTACGGGCCACCGACATCCATCTCGATCCTCTCGAAGAGGGGCTGCGGGTGCGGCTGCGCGTCGATGGAATCCTGCACACCATTTTGAATGTCCCCGCCAATGCGGCGCTGCAGATGATTTCCCGACTGAAGTTGATGGCCGGGATGGACATCACCGAACGTCGGATCCCTCAGGATGGACACCTCTCACATCGCTTTGCCGAGCAGCCCCGCGATGTTCGCGTCGGCAGTGGTCCGAGCCTGCTTGGGGAACGGATGGTGTTGCGACTGATGCCCGAGCCGGCCGGGCTCGAAAAACTGGAATCGTTGGGACTTGAGCCCGATCAACTGCAGACACTCAGGTCCTGCGCGCAGAAGCCGCATGGTCTGATTGTGGCGGCCGGTCCCGTGGGCAGCGGCAAAACCTCCACGGTCTACGGTTGCCTGGGCATCGCCAACGATCCCGCGAAAAGTGTGCTGACCATCGAAGACCCCGTCGAGCGTCGGATTCCCGGCGTCACCCAGATTCAGATCGATTCCAAGATCAACTTCGGCTTCCCACAGGCCCTGCGCGGCGTCTTGCGGCAGGATCCCAATGTCATGCTGATTGGTGAGATCCGGGATGCCGACACCGCCCACATCGCAACCCGTGCAGCCCGCGCCGGCATCTTGGTCTTCAGTACAATCCACGCCAACGACGCCACCGCCGCGGTCGATGTGTTTCGAGATTTCGGTGTCCCCCCCATGTTTCTCGCCGACAGTCTGACAGCGGTTGTCGCCCAACGGCTCATCCGGCTGGTCTGTCCGCAATGCCACAAACGAACCCACCCCTCGGCCGCCGAACGGGAGTTTCTGGGGGCCGACCAACCGCTTCCCGCCAACCAGGAGATCGCCCGGTCGGTCGGCTGTGAGCAATGCTTTCACACCGGTTACCTCGGCCGAACCGGTGTGTTTGAGATTCAGACCTTCGACGATGAGTTCCGCCATTTGCTGCTCGCCGGAGCACCCCGCGAGCAGATTCTCGAGCGGGCTCGCGCCCAGGGAATGGGTTCGCTGCGGGTCTCGGCAGCGAAGAAGGTCTTGGCCGGCAGAACATCGGTCGAAGAACTCCACCGCCTGCTGTTGACCGATTTCGACTGACTGGCGGCCCTCTGGGCCCTGGCTCTGGAACTGTCCCGGTCCTCTCGCGCTTCCCCGGCTGGCAAACCACGGGTTGGCGAACACAAGGGGGGTGTTTCCCCCGTCACGTCTTTACCCGACCTTTCGCATGTCCCTCCTCCGCGTTTTGGCCACGGGGATGCTCCTGGGATTGGAGCTGCTGCGGGCCCACACTCAGGCCGCCGAACCCCAACGGTTTCGCATCGAGATTGTTGACCAGGCCACGGGCCGTGGCGTTCCCCTGGTGGAATTGCGGACGGTCAATGAGGTGCTGATTGTCTCAGACTCGGCGGGGCGCGTCGCCATCGACGATCCCGATCTTCTGGGGCACGAGGTGTTTTTTCATGTCTTCAGTCATGGCTACGAGTTTCCTGCCGACGGGTTCGGTTATCGAGGTCGCCGACTCACGTGTGTGCCCGGAGGCCGCGCCCGCCTGGAATTGAAGAGGGTCAACCTCGCAGAGCGGCTGTATCGGGTGACCGGCGGCGGCATTTACCGCGACAGCCTGCTCCTGGGCGAAACCCCTCCGCTGCGTCATCCACTGCTCAATACCCAGGTGATGGGACAAGACAGTGTGCTGCAGGCCCCGTATCGCGGCCGCCTCTATTGGTTCTGGGGAGACACTCAACGCCCCAGCTATCCCTTGGGAAACTTTCATGTTCCGGGGGCCACCACTCCCCTGCCGGGGCCTGGTGGCGTCGACCCCAACCGGGGAATCGACCTCGAATACTTCGCCAATCCCGAGGGATTCGCCAAGCCCACGGCCCCCTTGCCTGGGGCCGGCCCTACCTGGCTCGAAGGGTTGACCGTCACTCGGGATTCCGCAGGACAAGAACGCATGTTCGCCGCGGCCATGAAGATCAAGCCGCCACTCGAAGTCGACCAGCGACGGTTTGTCGAATGGCATGACGACACCCGCGAGTGGCGCCCCGGAAACGAGATTCCCCTCGAGGCTCCCCTGTATCCCACGGGCCATCCATTCGCAATTGCGATCAATGGCACCGAGTACCTCTATTTCGCCGCCCCACTGGGACTGACCCGGGTCCGGGCCACGGCGGAATCGCTGCTCGATCTCAATCAGTACGAGGCCTATTCCTGCCTGCAGGAGGGTAGCTCGTTGAAGGCACCTCGCCTCGATCGAAATTCCCGCGGGGAACCGCAATACCGCTGGCGTCGCAACACCCCTCCCGTCTCGTCCATCGAACAGTCCAAACTGGTTGGACGGGGAGAGATGCGTCCCCAAGACGGTCTGATCCAGCTCCACGATGCCGATTCCGGAAAACCCGTCCTGGTCCACGCGGGAACCACCGCCTGGAATCCGTTTCGGCGGCGCTGGATCCTCCTGGCGGTGCAATTTGGAGGGACGTCTTTCCTGGGGGAAGTGTGGTATGGCGAAGCCGACGGTCCCCTCGGCCCCTGGGCGTGGGCTCGCAAAATTGTCACGCACCGGGAATACAGTTTTTACAATCCCCGCCATCATCCCCTGTTCGACGAGGAGGGAGGACGGCGAATCTACTTCGAAGGAACCTACTCAACCACGTTCTCGGGCAACTCCAGGCCCACTCCCCGGTACGACTACAACCAGGTCATGTACCGGCTTGATCTCGATCATGCCGGGCTGGCAATTCCGGTCGCTGTGGGTCCCGCCTCCATCGCACCGCCCAACGCACCGTCCCTCGGACAGATCCAACCCCGTCAGTGGTATACAAAAGAAAACATCGACGGCGAGGGGTGCGAATCGCTCCCTGAACTCTGGCGCAGCATTCCTTTTTTTGCCCCCGATCAGCCAGGGACGAACCTGCGGCCGGTCGTCCTGGAGACAACCGATCCCAAAGGGGACAAGTGGGCTCTGCAGGACGGCCCCGCCGACCTGCGCCGGGTCGTTTTCCACGTCTGGCGGCACGAGACCCAAGCCCCCCCGGAATCGACAGTGGAACTGTGGCAATCCCCGAACCCCCAGGGAGGCTGGAGCTGGAGACTGCGTGGGGGAGATCAAACCCAAACGGCCCCGGCCCCCGACTCAGACGAATACCTGGGCAGGGTCTGGCCCAACCCATGGCGAATTCCCCAGTCTTCGCAACCGGCATCGTCACCCCAAAACTGAACCGCGTTCGCCGCACGGTGGAATCCACCGCAGCACCAAATCGGACCTGCAGGTCCCGAGGTTTGACCGATCTCCTTGCGATCAAGGGCTGACATGGGGAGGGAAAAATGCTATCCCTTTGTCCGGCTTCTGCCGCCGGATTGAGTTTTCCTTCGCCGAGTTCCTTCGGCCGGAAGACTCGGTCTGCGGTTCAGACGCCGACGATCGAGAATCCGCGGGCCGGTTGCCAAGCCCCCGGATCTCGCGATGACTCAACTCAGACCAAAACCGCAGGGAGGCCGACCATGGGTGTTCCTCTTTCCCAGATGTGGACCGTCGCGTCCTATGTGCTGGGGCAGAAATTCAAGGGGAACAAGCGGTTTCCCGTGGTGTTGATGTTGGAGCCTTTGTTCCGATGCAATCTGGCATGTGCCGGTTGCGGCAAGATCCAGTATCCGGCCGATATTCTGAAGCGGCACCTGACTCCTGAGCAGTGCTTTCGCGCGGTTGAGGAATGCGGAGCTCCCATCGTCTCAATTCCGGGTGGCGAACCGCTGCTGCATCCGCAAATCGACGAGATTGTGGCCGGCTTGGTGGCCCGCAAGAAATACATCTATCTCTGCACCAACGCCCTGTTGCTGGAAAAGCACCTGCATCGCTTCCAGCCCTCGAAATACCTGTCGTTTTCCATCCATCTCGATGGTCCGCGGGAAGAGCATGACCACGCCGTCTGCCGGGATGGCACGTACGAAATTGCCCTCGAGGCCATTCGCAAGGCCCTGGCCGCCGGCTTTCGGGTCACCACCAACACCACGCTGTTTGACACGGCCGATCCGCAGCGGTTTGGCCCGTTTTTCGATCAACTGATGTCGCTGGGAGTCGAGGGGATGATGATTTCTCCCGGCTACAGCTACGAAAAGGCTCCCGACCAGGA
>JBKCTR010000408.1:0-3224 GCA_046318755.1 Planctomycetaceae bacterium | reverse complement strand
GACATTCTGCTTGGTGACATCGCCCTGGCCACCCAACTTGATCCCCGTGAGGGTCGAACCGCGGGCGTAGGGAGAGACCACGACATCGCCACAGACCACGGGTGAGGCAATCGACCGGAAGAACTTCTGCTCGGTGGGATTGAAGCCTCCCACACGCCAGATTTCAGCTCCGTTCACCGCGTTGTGAGCAGTGACGTGGTCAGCTCCCAGCACCACCAACGTCTCCTGATCACCGTCTGCAAGGACCAACGGGGTCGAGTAGCTTTGAGCCGCCTCACTGGGGGCATTCAGATCCCGCTCGTGCTTCCAGGCAGGCTGTCCCGTCTGCTTGTCGATGGCGACGAGATACGACGGTCCCGTCTGCATCACTGCGATGACCACATGCTTGCGGGTGAGTACTGGCGAAGTTCCCAGATCCCACCAGAGGGTGTCTTCGCCGTATTCCTTCTGCAGGTTGAGCTGCCAGAGGACCTTGCCGTTGAAATCCAGTGCCGCCAGGTCGCCGCTCTTGAAGTACACGAAGATTGACTTGCCATCGGTGACCGCGGAGGGGTTGGACCCGGTGGCCTTGGCGTGCTTGCCTTCACGTTCCTGGCCGATTTCCCGGCTCCATTTCAGTTCCCCACCCGCGGTATAGCAGAGGGTGAGATTCCGCCCCTGATCGCCGCTGGTCAGGATGATGTGTCCCTGGGAGACGATCGGTGTCGAGGCCCCCTTTCCCGGGAGGTCGACCACCCAGGCCACATTCTCCGTCTTGCTCCAGCGGAGGGGGAACGACTGAGTGGAGGCGACGCCGTTTTGAGAGGGTCCCCGCCAGTTGGGCCATTCGTCGGCCAAGGCAGTCGAGGACCAGACAACCAGGGCGAGAAGGACGGGCGGCATTCGCATGGGGAGGAGTCCAGCGGGAGGGAGCATGAGGGGGACTTGGGGAACTGTACTGCAGGCTCGCGGGAAAGTCATCTGGACGAAAGGAGCCAAGCTGGGGGAACAGCCGGGGCCGAACAGGGATGAGGAGGGACGAACAAGACGCGACTGGCCCGCGGCCTGGCCGACGGACGACTGAGGATTCCAGAATCCCCGATTGGCGCCCTGGGAAATCGACGCAACACATTTGTCAGTAAAGGCTTGCGACACGCTCCTCACAGCACAAGCCAGTTCCGCTCAAGGATTAGCCTCCCCAATGGCCAGAAGGAACTTTCGCGATTGGTGAGGTCACTGCGAGGGGCCACCTTCAGGGTGCCAGGTGTGATTGGACAGATCCCACGGGGGAACCCAGAGGACGAGCGGAGCGAACTGGTCAAAACCCTCCCGAACTGCCCCGAGTCGCACCGAACCAGACTGTTTAAGTCATTCTACGACAAGCAGATACAACACCAAACCAGCCTAAAAAAACAGGGAATTCAGAGTTGCATTTCCCGTCCCGCTCGTCGATAATCCCCTGCTTCCCGACTGGCTCTAAATCATCATCCGCTGCGGATGGAGATTGGCACCGGATGCGCGGGGCAGGCAGATCAGTCGATCGGGATCAGGGACGAACCAAGCACGAACCAAAGGTGTGGTGAGCCGGGTTGGCTTGCTTGACACCAGTTACAGTTGACATCCCCAGGGGACTGATTTCGCTGGGGATGGAATTGGGTGGGATCACTTCGGGTGGCTCCAGTCGGATCCAGGGATTTCGAGACTGAATTTTGTGGACGAGACTGAGTTTTGTGGAACAGATGGCTGGTCCGGGCTGAGTTGTCCGGAATCAATGACAACGCTTTGACTTCGGTGTGTTGTCAGGCGGGAAGTTGTTTTGAGCTGAGTTGTTGCTGAGTTTTTCCAGAGGCGTGAGACCGGCTTCCTGTTCGGCAGGCAGAGCACAGCAGGTGCTGTGACGTGCCAGCGGGATCTGGTTTGGAAGGAGATGTGTTGTGGCTGCTGTGACGTACGAGGGGATGTTTCTGCTGGACAGCAACAAGTATGCGTCCAATCCGCAAGGAACGACCGGCGAAGTGCTGGGGATGCTCGAGAAGATTGGGGCCCAGGTGCTGGCAACCCGGCCTTGGCAGGATGGCAAATTGGCATATGCCGTCGAAGGGCAGCGCAAGGGTCTGCACTTCCTGACCTACTTCACCGCCGACAGCCTCAAGGTGCATGAGCTCGATCGGATGGTCAAGCTGAACGAGTCGGTTCTGCGGCACCTGGTGATCAAGCTGCCCGAGAAGCTGATCGCCCCCATGGTCGACATGGCGAACGGCAAGGGCGAAGTCATCACCACCTTCCACGACTCTGATTCGTCTCCGTTGGCCGAAGCGGTTCCAGCCGTCGCCGCCATCGACGCCGGGGTCTAAGTCTTGGCGGCTCTTGCGGAGGGAACTGGACCTGGAACGGGTGCTGTGGCCAGAGATTCGATTCTTGGCGTTGGGCGACGGCAAACCGCCCGTTGAATCGGCTCGAAGGGATGTTCCAGGTGTGAGTTCGGCTGCCACTCCTCTGCCGAATCTGAACCTGCTGTTCCTGCAGTGGGGTGTCCCCGACGCCCCTGTATTTTGCTCCGGGCAGTCTGCTCTGGGCATTTTGGTCTGGTCTGTTTGGGTTGCGGCGAGCTTCCCCTGATTGGCAGCGTGTTCTGTCCCTTCCCGTTTTGATTGCGGTGTCGCATGGCCAGCTTCAACAAAGTGATTCTCGTGGGCAACCTGACCCGCGATCCCCAGGTCAAGCGGACCCCCGCCGGCCAATCGGTGGCCGAGTTGGGGTTGGCGGTGAATCGATCCTGGTGGGACAAGCAGGCCAACCAGAAGCGGGAAGAGACGACCTTCGTCGACGTGACGCTCTGGGGGCGGGATGCCGAAGTGGCCAGCGAGTACCTCTCCAAGGGTCGCCCCGTTCTGATTGAAGGACGGTTGCAATACGACACCTGGGAAGACAAGCAGACGGGCCAGAAGCGCAGCAAGCTGCGTGTGGTCTGCGAACGGATGCAGTTACTGGGAGGTCGGGGAGAAGGAGGAGGCGGTGGTGGCGGTGGCGGTGGCCGCAGCGCTTCGCAATCCGACTCTTATAGCCCTGGCGGAGACGACTACGGCTCTGAGGGGAGCTTCGCGGGGAACAACTCGGGGGGGGGCAACTACGGGGGAGGCTTTGGTGGCCCTTCCGACCCCCCGGCCGACGACGTCCCGTTCTAACCTCCCAGTGCTTATCAACCCCTGAGCGGCCACCCTGTCTGTGGTGGCAGGTGACCCCGC
>JBKCTR010000407.1:0-10301 GCA_046318755.1 Planctomycetaceae bacterium | reverse complement strand
GGTGGGGGAACTGGAGTAAAACCCTGTGGAGGAGGGGGCGGAGGCAAAACGGGAGGTGGCCTGCAGTTATCCTGAAGTGATGGGGCCTCACGAAGGCACCTCCCGGACCTTACTGTGCGAGCTGCGCAGACTCCATTCCTTGGACCAAAGCGACTCGAAGCACGCCTACTGCGCCGGGGGCGCACGGTCCCCATCGGTTCTCGAGGGCTCGTTCCGATGTGCCGAAGACCAGCCGCAACGTGGCGGAACCTGATCCAGCAATCCCCAACGCTGGGTGCCCACAGTACAATCAAAACGATAAGTGGGACTGGTTTCTCAGTTCTCACGTGACTCCGACCTCAGACTGGACGACAGTTTTCAAGATGCTCGCCGTGAAGTCTGCTTCTCCCCGGACGTTTCCCTTCGTGCGTTCGATGGCACCCCGCTGTGTCTGCGTCTTGTTGGTCTGGCTGACCAGTGCCGCCAGACTGCCAGCTGCAGCTCCCGTCAATTTCAATCGCGACATCCGCCCCCTGCTATCGGATGCCTGTTTCCAGTGTCATGGACCCGATGAGCAGCAGCGCCGGGGTGGGTTGCGGCTCGATCAGGTCGACTTGTCGCGGGCCCGGGGAGATTCGGGAGCCTGGGCGATCATTCCCGCCAAGCCCTCCGAGAGTGAATTGCTCACGCGTCTGCACAGCACCGACCCGCACGAGCAAATGCCTCCCCCCAACTCGGGGAAAAAACTGACGCCAGCGCAGATTGAACTGATCGAACGGTGGATTGTCGAAGGGGCCAAGACGACCGGTCACTGGGCCTTTGACGCTCCCATCCGTCCGGTGCTTCCCACTCTGGAGGACAGCCTTGGAGTCACTCATCCTGTCGACCGGTTTCTGGTGAGCCGTCTGCAGAGTGAAGGGCTTTCGCCCGCCCCGGAAGCCGATCGCACCACCCTCATCCGGCGGGTCACTCTCGATCTGACGGGACTGCCTCCCACGCCGTCGGAGGTGGACGCCTTCCTCGCGGACAGTTCTCCACAGGCCTGGAACACCCTGGTCGACCGGCTGCTGGCTTCACCCCGGTTTGGAGAGCACTTCGCCCAGACATGGCTCGACTTCGCCCGGTATGCCGACAGCAATGGTTTTCAGATCGACAGTAGCCGACAGATGTGGCCCTGGCGCGACTGGGTCATTGAAGCCTTCAACAAGAACCTCCCCTTTGACCAGTTCACCATCGAGCAATTGGCCGGGGATCTGCTGCCAGATCCACAAGTGAGCCAGCAAGTCGCCACCGGCTTTCTGCGCAATCATCGATTGAATGGAGAAGGGGGAATCATTGCCGAGGAGTGGCGTGTCGAAACCGTTATCGACCGAGTCGAAACGGTCGGCCTCACCTGGCTGGGTTTAACGCTCAACTGCTGCCGGTGTCACGACCACAAGTACGATCCTCTCAGCCAACGAGAATTCTACAGCCTGTTTTCGTTTTTCAACAACGTTCCCGAGAGCGGCACCTTGCAAGGAGAGTCGCGGAACACCGAGCCCGTGCAGGCGGTGCCCACGGCGGCTCACACCGTCCGTCTGGCCGAGCTCGCCGCTCAGCTCTCCCAGGCGGAAGAAGAGGCATCCCGTTTGGCGGGGAGTCTGCCCGAACTGATCCGGGGCTGGGAACCCGGGTTCCGGAAGCAGCTTGCTGAAAACCCCGCCACCTGGACTCAACTGCATCCCAAATCGGTCAAGTCGCTGGGGGGTGCGACCCTCACTCGCCAGCCCGACGCCTCCTGGCTGGCCTCGGGAGAAAACCCGTCCCACGACACTTACGAGGTGGTCGGACCGGTGGCAACGGGGCTGTTCTCGGGACTGCTGCTCGAAACATTCCCCGATCCGTCCCTGCCGATGCAGAGCCTGGGACGCTTTCCGAATGGCAACTATGTGCTTAGTCGGGTCGAAGCCGAAATCAACGCGCCCAGCCTGCCCGAGCCATTGCGGGTGAAGTTCCACAAAGTGGCGGCTGACTATTCGCAGTCGGGGTGGGAGATCGACCTGGTGCTGTCGGGAGACCGCTCGAAGGGCTGGGCGATTGATGGCCCGACCCGCCGGGAACCGCGCAAGGCGATGTTCCTGCTCGAGTCGGAAGTGATCGTTCCTGCGGAGGCCACACTGACCATTCGTCTGTTCCACGAGGCGATCAACCAGCACAACATGGGCCGGTTCCGCCTGTCGACAACAGGGTTGTCACCCGCCACGGTCACGTTGGAAGGCCAACGAATTCCTGACTCGATCCGCGAGATTGTCGGATTGCCCCTCGGGCAGCGCCGTCCCGAGCAGCAGGCGGAATTGCAGGCCTACTTCCGGGCAACCGTCGATAGTCCTGTCCGCCAGGCGGACGTGCGGGTTGGCAAGATCCGCCAGGAGTTGCAGGAATTGCCCAAGACCTTCCCGAATGTGATGGTGATGGTTGAGGGGCCTGTGCGTGAGACCCGTGTGTTGCGGCGGGGACAATACGATCTTCCCGGAGAGATCGTCACGGCCGGTGTCCCGGCGGTGTTGCCGCCCCTTCCCGAGGGGGTACCAGTCAACCGTCTGGCCCTCGCCCGCTGGATGGTCAGTCCCCAGCATCCCCTGACGGCCCGTGTCTGGGTCAACCGCGCCTGGGAACGGTTTTTCGGAACTGGTCTGGTCAAGACCACCGAGAATCTCGGCTCGCAGGCCGAGTATCCCAGCCATCCCGAGTTGCTCGACTGGCTGGCGTGCGAGTTCATGCAGCCCAACCACACACCCCCTGTGGGTGAGCAGTCTCCCCGCCCGTGGGATATGAAGGCGTTTGTGAAGCTCTTGGTCACCAGCCAGGCCTACCGGCAGTCCTCGGCGGTCACCCCGAAGCTGCTGGAACAAGATCCTGAGAATCGATTGCTGGCGCGGGGCCCACGTTTCCGGCTGTCAGCTGAAGCGCTGCGCGATCAGGCTCTGGCTGTCAGCGGATTGCTGCGGGAAAGCATCGGCGGTCCCAGTGTGCGCCCCTACATGCCCGAGGGGGTCTGGGACGAAACGAGCCGCTATGGCGATCTGTTGAACTACAGGCCCGATGGAGCCGCGGGCCTCTATCGCCGGACTCTCTACACAATCTGGAAACGCACAGCCGCACCCCCGACCATGTTGCTGTTCGATGCTCCAAATCGCGAAGTCTGCACGGTGCGCCGGTCTCGGACCAATACCCCTCTGCAGGCGTTGGCTCTGCTCAATGAAATCACCTATGTCGAAGCGGCTCGCAAGCTCGCGGAACGAATGCTGCTGGAAGGGGGACCAACCGACGAAGATCGGCTGCGGCTGGGATTCCGTCTCGCCACTTCGCGGCGTCCCACGTCGGAGGAACTTGAATTGCTGCTGCAGGGGTTGTCCGTCGATCGGGATCGGTATCGACAGGCCCCCGAACTGGCCTACCGCTTGGTGTCGTTCGGAATGTCGTCACCCACGGCTGGTCTTGCCACCGAAGAGCTCGCGGCCTGGACACTGACCGCCAATACATTGCTGAATCTCGATGAGGTCACCACCCGTGAATGACAACCCGCTGTCTCCCCTGTCGCGCGTGCAGGCTCTCAACCGCCGGGTGTTTTTGGAAGGCTCGGCCGGGGTGGGAACTTTGGGTATCGCGGCCCTCGCTTCCCTGTTGGGGCGAGCCGCCTCGGGCGACGAGTCGCCCGGCAGATCAGCCTCCCCACCCGTACTGGGTCAGCCTGGCCTGCCGCATTTCACACCCCGGGCGAAGCGGGTGATCTACCTGTACCAGTCGGGAGCCCCATCGCAGTTGGATCTGTTTGATCCCAAGCCGGGTTTGGATGCGCGGCGGGGAGAGAATCTGCCCGAGTCGATCCGCCAGGGACAGCGTCTGACAACCATGACCTCGGGCCAGGCGAGTTTCCCGGTCGCCCCCTCGATGTTCCAGTTCGCCCAACACGGTGACTCGGGAATGTGGTTCAGCGAGATCCTGCCTCACATGGCTGGTCTCGCCAACGATTGGTGCCAGATCCGTACCCTGCACACTGAGGCGATCAACCATGACCCCGCCATTACTTTCGCCCAGACTGGCGCACAGTTGGCGGGACGCCCCAGCATCGGAGCTTGGGTCGCCTATGGACTGGGCAGCGTCAATCAAGATCTCCCGGCGTACGTAGTCCTCACGTCGTTTGGCAGCGGACGGCCCGACGACCAACCTCTTTATGACCGTCTCTGGGGGGCCGGTTTTCTTCCCTCCCGCCACCAGGGGGTGAAGTTTCGGAACAAAGGAGACGCGGTGTTGTACCTCTCGGACCCCCCTGGGGTGGATCGCGCCGCCCGCAGGGGAGTGCTCGATCGGCTGCAGGCGCTGAACACCCTGCGCCATCGGCAGGTGGGGGATCCCGAGATCCAAACCCGCATCGCCCAGTATGAGATGGCCTTCCGCATGCAGGCGAGTGTTCCGGAGTTGCTCCAGATTGCGAATGAGCCCCTTCATGTGCTCGAAGCCTACGGACCCGATGTGAACCGCCCGGGCAGCTACGCAGCCAATTGCCTGCTGGCCCGCCGGCTGGCCGAGCGTGACGTACGCTTCGTGCAGTTGTTCCACATGGGCTGGGACCATCACGGAGGACTCCCGAACGCCATTCGTGGTCAGTGCCGTGACACCGATCAGGCGACCGCGGCTCTCATCAATGATCTTCGGCAGCGCGACCTGTTGAAGGATACGCTGATCGTCTGGGGAGGAGAGTTTGGCCGCACAGTCTACTCCCAGGGGGCGTTGTCCCCCACCGATTACGGACGTGACCACCACCCTCGATGTTTCAGCAGTTTGTTGGCGGGAGCTGGAATCCAAGGAGGGCTTACGTGGGGAGAGACCGACGACTACGGTTACAACATCGTGCGAGATGGAGTTCACATTCATGACCTGAATGCGACCATTCTTCATCTGTTGGGGCTCGACCATACCCGTCTGACGTACCGTTTCCAGGGGCGGGATTTTCGGCTCACCGACATCCATGGTGAGGTGGTTCGGGGTATTTTGGCTTGAATTTCCCAGGCTCTGATCTTTCCACTTCCAATCTGCCGGATTTGGTCCGCCAACGGTTGGGAGGTCACGCAGAGACAGCGTGACCTAAGTTGCGCGCCGGCGATTTTCCAAGTCCCCCCGACTTAATCTGCAGGATTCCAGCGGGGTCGTGATTGGCAGGGGCCATTCCCGCCCCCCTCCGAGTGCTGCTGGACGTCTGATTCTCCGGGTCTTACTCTGAAGATCGTCGAAACCCGGAACGAGGTGAATGGTTGAAGATCTGTCTGGCCGATCCCCGAACCCTCACCGCAGCTTTCCCCCGGAACCCATCGCCGGTTTTCCTCAGCCCTTCAACCCTTCATCGGATCCACGCCTCCCCGCGTTTCCGCAGTTCATGCCCGACCCACTGATTCCACCAGGATTTCTATTTCGATACACCCTGCGCGCCCCGTATGTGGCCACGCTGCCGGGTTCGAGAGAGTCAACTTGGAACCTCGACTCCCAATGCCGACTTCCGTCAGTTGCTTTGGGTGACAAGCAGCCCTTTGCTGATGTTCGGGTCGCTTGGCATCCCCGTGGTCTGGCGGTCTCCTGGCAGATCGAAGGAAAACAGCGACCGATCGCGCGGGGGGCAGCCGGTACACTGGGAGACCGGCTGCGGCTGTGGATCGACACTCGGAACACACAGAACATCCATCGGGCCAGTCGGTTCTGCCATGCGATTACCGTCCACGCCGCCCTGGGGACCGGCACGAATCCCGGCCCTCACGCCGACCAACATCCCATCGATAGGGCTCGCGAGAATTGCGATCTCAGTCGGGCACATTTGCTGCAAACCAAGCGATTTTCCCTCAAAGGGGGTTATCTCTGCGAGACTTGGATCCCGGCTGAATGCCTGACAGGCTACTCACCCTCCGACCAGCCGCGACTTGGTTTTTACTACGACATCCGCGATTCGGAATTTGGACACCAGGTACTCTCGGTCGGCCCCGAGTTTCCCTACGACCTCGATCCTGCCCTGTGGCAGACACTGGAGTTGCTGCCGGTTTAAGTTGCTACAGCAAATGGCGAATCGAGTCGGCGATTCTCAGGAACTGTTCTCGGGCTTGGGTTTCCCGCAGGCCACGCCGTAGAATCTGGGTTCCAAGTGAGCTGCAGCCTCCGGAGTTTCCCCCTCATGCCCACGATGCCTGAACGGATTGCCCGGACCGCACGCTGGCTGACAGCATGTGATCCTCTTTCGTGGGGGGTCGGGCTACTGGCCTTTGCGATCGGCTGTTCTCTGGCAATTCCCTGGATCCAGCGAACTCGCGATGCCGCCCGCCGGATTCAGACTCAGGATCATCTGCGCCGGTTGGGAACTGCCATGTTCTCCTACAGCGATCTGCATGGTACGTTGCCTCCCTCGGCCAGCCCGGTGCCGCAAGGCGAGAACCGGTGAATCGTCCACTTCGTCCGGCCCTCCTTGAACTCCTGATGCGTCCAGAGGCATGCGACTTCTGATCACCGCCGGCCCCACCCGGGAATACATTGACGATGTGCGATTTCTCTCCAACGCCAGCAGTGGACGCATGGGTTTCGCCTTGGCCGAGGCTGCGCGAGATCTCGGCCACCAGGTGACGTTGGTCTGCGGCCCAGTCGCTCTGACTCCCCCCACAGGGCTGGATTTCGTTTCTGTGGAAACCACAGAGGATTTGCGGCGGGCCTGTCTTCAGGTTTGGTCACAGTGCGACGGTGCCATTGCCGCGGCCGCTGTCTGCGACTATCGCCCCCGTCGTCGCGCTTCCGGCAAGTTGAAGAAGACTGGCACGTCCCGGTTTCTGGAGTTGGTTGAGACGCCCGATGTGCTGGCGGAACTGGGGCGCGACAAAGGGGACCGGTTTCTGATTGGGTTCGCGCTGGAATCGCAGGATGCTCGGACCAATGCCCTGCGAAAGATGAGGGTCAAGAATTGTGATGCGATCGTGTTGAACCATGTCTCGGCCATTAACGCCGACGACAATGAGATTGAATTGCTGACCAGCGATGGACTGATCCGTGGGCTCTGGCAAGGGACCAAACGCGAACTCGGACGCCGGCTGATTGAGTGGATCACAGCACGGTTTGGCCCTCCAGAATCGGATCATGGAACAGATGGCCGCTGACCCGGAATCCTCGTCATCGCCCCTACAACCGGCAAAGTCGCTGAAACGAAACGACTTCGGGCGACAGGAATTCGGCTGCGGGTTTCCTGTGGGGTGCTAGTCTCCCCATGGGAGACCCTACGATGATCAACCACCGCCGCCTGCCGATCGACCTGTTGGCCCTGAGTCTGTTGGGGCTCGTCGTGTTCATTGGCTTGGCGTTGTGGAGTTTCGATCCGGCCGATCCTCCGGGCGATACCGTTTATCCCCACTCCGAAGAGACGGCAAACCTGATGGGCAGCGGGGGGGCCCTGGTGGCCAACAACCTCCGTAACCTGTTGGGGTGGGGGGCGTGGTTCATTCCGCTGTCGCTGGGAGCCTGTGGGATCAGTTGGTTGATGCGGGAGCAGCACGATCAACCCCTGCAGCCACTCGTGGGCTGGATGCTGTTGGTAGGGGTAGGGTGTGCCACATTTCGGGCGCTGGTCCCGGCATTGCCCGGTTCCCCGCTGACGGGAAGTGGGGGTATGTTGGGAGCCTGGATCTGGGCGACTCTGCAACCCCGTTATCAGGAGGCTGGGATCGCGCTGCTCCTGTCGACACTGGCTGCGGCTGGTGCGATTCTCGTCTTCGACCGTTGGACGGCCCGCGCTCTGCTGGCTGCTTTTGTGGGTCCCTATCTGCTCTTTCAAAAACTCGGTTTCGGTCTGGCCGATGAGTCCGCGGCAGATCCCGTCGAAGGTGTCCAGGCCCCGATAGCGACCCCTGTCGGCAGTTCTCCCCACAATCGTCTTTCCGCGTTTGTGCCGGCACCAGCCACTTCGTCGGACGTCCAGGTGGAGGTTCCTGAGCCGCGACAGCAAATGGTGTCCGCAAGTGACGATGAGGACTTCGTCACGCACTCGGCCGACGAGGGCGAGAGTGGTCCGACTGGGATTCCAGCCGTGCCCATTCGCATGGGTGTCGCGGATGTTCTGGTCACCTCCTCCGCTCCGTCGCCGGCCATCGCCCCGAACCCTGCCGTAGAGGCATTCCCTGCACTCGAAGGTCTCCCCAAGCTGGTCGAGCCCCCCATCGGCACTCCGCGCGATTTGGAGACGCCCGACGATCCAGACGCTGTCGAAGACGTCCACGATATTTTGTCCAGTCCCCCGGGGGAGGCGGGAACAGCTTCATCGGCACCAGTTCCGGCAGCTCCCATCCGAATCAATCCTCCCCGTGATCTGGCCCTGCACCAGGGGGGGCGGGTCAGTCCTCCGGTTCTCCCTCGGGAATACAACCTGCCGACCGCCGAATTGCTCGAACCGGCGGAACCGTTTCCGTTTGAGGCTCTGGCTGAAAAGGCTCGAGGGGCTGCGGCAATATTAGAGCGTACATTTCAAGAATTTGGGCTGAATGTACGCGTTGTGGAGATCGACACCGGGCCTGTGATCACACAGTTTGAATTGGAATTGGAAGCGGGCCTGCGGCTGAACAAGGTGACGGCTCTCGCCGATGACCTGGCGATTGCCCTGCGTGTTCCCAGCGTTCGCGTCGTGGCGCCCATTCCGGGGAAGAACACGGTTGGGGTCGAAGTTCCCAACGACCGACAGGTGATGGTCAGGCTGCGTGAGCTGATCGAGGCCTCCCCCGACGCGGGAGACAAAAAGCGGATTCCTGTTTTCTTGGGTAAAGATGTCAGTGGCCGCCCGTTGGTGGTGGACCTGGCAAAGATGCCTCACCTGCTGATCGCGGGCCGTACGGGAACCGGGAAGAGCGTCTGTCTGAACGCACTGATCCTGTCGATTCTCATGACCCGCACCCCCGAGCAGGTCAAGATGCTGATGATCGATCCCAAGATGGTGGAATTGAGCCCCTACAAGCGGGTTCCCCATTTGATGCACCCGGTCATCACCGACATGAAGAAGGCTGAGGCGGTGCTGGGCTGGGCGGTCGACAAAATGGAGGAGCGGTACGACCTGCTGGCACGTTGTGGGGTCCGTCATCTCGACAGTTACAACGAGTTGGGCCGCGAGACAATCCTCAGGAAACTTGGATTGGACCCGAACTCGGAAGAAGCCGATCAGGTTCCCGAGCGGATGCCGTACATCGTCATCATCGCGGATGAAATGGCCGACATGATGATGACCTCGGGCAAAGAGGTTGAAGGGTTCATCATCCGCTTGGCGCAGAAGTCGCGGGCGGTGGGCATCCATCTTGTCCTGGCGACCCAGAAACCCACTGTTGATGTCATCACAGGGCTGATCAAGTCGAATCTCCCCGCACGCATCGCCTTCCAGGTTGCCAGCCGTGTCGACAGCCGGGTTGTCTTGGATGAAATGGGGGCCGAACGACTGTTGGGAAATGGAGACATGCTGTATCTCATTCCAGGTACCAGCAAGATGACTCGAGCCCAGGGAACTTACGTTTCCGACAACGAGGTCAATTCAGTCATTGAATTCTTTGGGGATTGCGAACCGGAATACAGTCGAGAACTGGCTCAGCTCAGTACTCGTGGCAAAGGAAAGAGTGGCATCGACGCCATCCGCAGCCGCGATGAAATGTACGAACAGGCGATCGACGTCGTGGTTCGCGAAGGGCGGGGCAGTGTCTCTTTGCTGCAGCGGGCCTTGGGGATCGGCTATGGGCGAGCGGCCCGTCTGATCGACTACATGGCCGAGGATGGCATCGTGGGCGACTACAACGGTTCCCAGGCTCGAGAGGTGCTCTATACACCGGAGCAATGGGCCGAATTGGTCGCTGGAGGAAATCCGACTGCGGCCCTGCAACCGGGGTGAGTCCGCTGCACCCGATCGAATTCCGGCGCACTGCCAACTGCACTTAGGGTTGAATGCCACGCAGACAATTGCCAAGCACACAGCTCGCTTCGCGTACTGTGTGCGCTAAAATCTCTCATCCATGTGGAACCGACGTCCTGGGTCTGGATGCTCCAGGGGTTCTTCTTCCACACGCTGGCTCGGGTTGTCAGCACCACTCGATCCCAGAGGATGAGCGGTCGCTCAGGCCCGTGCGGATCGGCCGTTGGAACGCTCGGAGAGGCTCAAGGGGCCTTGGCCAAGACAAGACAGGCGTTGTGGCCGCCAAAACCAAAGCTGTTTGACATGACGTACTTCAAGCCCTTGGTGCGGGCTTCATGAGGAACGTAGTCGAGATCGCACTCGGGATCGGGATTGTCGAGGT
>JBKCTR010000406.1:0-3226 GCA_046318755.1 Planctomycetaceae bacterium | reverse complement strand
CGAACGGGAACTGCTGCGGGCGAATGCCGGGGCGTGTGCCGAGTTCTTCGAGAAGTATTTCGACAGCCGGGGCTGGCTGCTGTGCGTCGAGCGGTGGGGCGGAGATGACGGTCCCGACGACGCGATGGAGAATTGCAACGACTGGCCGCTGTTGCATGCGTTGGGGGGGGCCGAAGACGTTCTGAGGATGTACCGGCACGCGTGGGAGGGGCATCTGCGGCAGTACACACTGGCACGCACGACCGAGGTCCCCTTCGCGCGGGACGGGATGTACTACAAGGAATTTCCCGTCACGATGGACTGGCTGCACAATGGCGAGGGGCTGACGGTCTTCAATCTGCAGGGGCTGTCGGATCCCGCCAACATTCCATTTCAGCAACGGGTCCGGCGGTTCGCGGGGTTCTACCTGAATGAGGATCCCGGCGCCCTCAACTACGACGCCAAGCACCGCATCATCCGCAGCCTGTTCAACGGCAGCCGGGGGCCGCTGATGCGGAAGGCGACCGCGGTCGACTGGGCGGGGGACCCGATCGAGGTGAAGGGACGGTTTCGCCTGGGGCACGGAGAAGACAGCTACGAGGCGATGCTGCAGCACTTTGAAGAGTACAACGACATCATCGGTGATCATCCGCAGAACCTGCTGGCGACATCACTGCCGCTGAACGCCTACCTGCTGACGGGGGAAGCCAAGTACCGCACCTGGCTGCTCGACTATGTCGATGCGTGGTGCGAGCGCGCGCGGGCCAACGAGGGGATCTTGCCGAGCAACATCGGGCTGGATGGTCAGATTGGCAGTGCCGCCGGAGGGAAGTGGTACGGCGGGGTGTATGGCTGGGGATTCACGGTGTTTGATCCGGGGTCGGGGAAACCGGCGAACCGGAACACTGTGGGGCTGGGGGTGGTGGGGTTTCTGAATGCCTATCTGTTGACGGGGGACCTGCGTTACCTCGATGTGTGGCGCGGGCAGATCGACGCGGTGAACGCGCAGGCGAAGGTCGTCGACGGGAAGAAACAGTATCCGCGGATGTACGGCGACCAGGGGTGGTACGACTTTCAGCCAGCTCCTTACGACCAGGGTCTGCTGGAGGTGGCGTATCTCTCACAACGGCCCGAAGACCTGGCGCGGCTGGGAGCGCATCCCTGGCTGGAGTTTCTGGCGGGACGGAACGGAGGGTATCCCGTGCAGGCACTGCGGGCCGATCTGGCCCAGGTGCGGGCAAAGGTGCAGGGAATGCGGGCCGACACCACAACCCCCGATACGCGGCTGTCGGATGACCCCATGCAGTACAACCCGGCCAGCGTAGGATCGCTGGTGTCGCTGATGCTGGGGGGGATTCATCCCGGACATCGCGGTTCGGTGCTGCACGCCCGACTGCGGTATTTCGACCCCGCGCTGCAGCGAGCGGGATTGCCCGAGGATGTCGCGGCCCTGGTCGACGGCTTGACGGCCGACTCGGTCGCGGTGCAATTGGTCAACACGAGTCCGCTGCAACGGCGACGGGTGCTGGTGCAGGCGGGGGGGTACGGCGAGCACTGGTTTGATGGTGTGCGGATCGGCGAGGCAGACGTACCACTGGAGGGGCGGTTGGTCGAAGTCGTGCTGGAACCTGGCTGCGGCACCCGGCTGCAATTCCAGATGCGGCGCCATGTGCAGATCGCTCGTCCGACGATGCTGTTTCCGTGGGACCGGGATTCAAGCAACAGCGATTGAACAGGCACGGCCGCCGCGGACAGGGATCGCAGCTGATCGGAATTTTGTCATCCGCATGCGCGCGGGTGAAATTGTCAAGCCAGCCGCCGGATGACGGAAGTCACGTCGTCCGGCGGTGCGTTGACGGGCGACAGGGGGTTGTTACGATGACGCCCAGCAATCCCCAGCCAGGGATTGTGCGACCTGGGTGTTCCTCTGGCGTGTCGCTGGGGGGAAGAATAGGGAAAACGGTGCAACTCCGTTGCGGTCCCGCCGCTGTAACCGGGGACTGCTTCCGCGACAACCACTGCCGGACAGGAGTGCTGTAAGCCTTCTGGAATTCGGTGGGAAGGTGCGGAAGTCAGGCCGATCCGGAAGCCAGAAGACCTGCCCAGATGTCGGTTACCAGAGCGGGTCTTTCGCGGAAAAGACACGGCTCGCGGCAATTTGGCAGTGTTCGTGGCGGCCACATTGTGAGGTCGGTCGCCCCCTGCACGTTTTGCCGTGGGCAGTGACTTTGCTGCGCCAACCCGCCAGCGTGGGGAATCTCGGACTGTTCCCCCCAGCGAGGATGTTTGTGATGCGGCAATTTCAAGATTCGCTTCGCTCCCGAAGCGTCTGTCTGACGGTGCGGAATTTGGGTCCGCACTTTTCGTGTGATCCGGCAGCACGTGCCGCGGCACGAAGCGACGGCACTCCGCGGCGGGGATTCACCCTGATCGAACTGCTGGTGGTGATTGCGATCATCGGCATTCTGGTCGCCCTGCTGCTGCCGGCTGTGCAGCAGGCCCGCGAGGCGGCCCGCAGTGTGCAGTGCAAAAACAATCGGCGGCAACTGGTGCTGGCACTGCACAACTACAGCGAGAACTGGAAAGGCTCGCTGATGCCGTCCGATGTTTACAATTGGACCATTCCCGCAGGCCAGCCGGGGGGCGAGCAGCGGTATTGGTTCGGCGAGGTCAACTCCAACGGCCAGCTCGACTTCACCCGCGGATTTCTGGCGCCCTTCATGGAGAACCAGAAGCAGAGTTATCAATGCCCCAATTTCACCGAGTCGATGGTCACTTCGGTGCGGTTCGGCAGCATGACCAGTGGGTACGGGTACAACTACAAGTATCTGGGGCCGGGACTTCAAATGGCCATCGACTGGATGACGATGAAGGTCGATCCCTCACAGCAAATCAACTACCGCTTCGCCGACGTGCGGTCCGTCACCCAAACCATCGTTTTCGCCGATTCGGCCGCGGTGTTCTGCCAAAACTGGCCCGAGTGCACCAGCAATTCGTTCATCGAGTCGTGGACACTCGAGGCCCCCAGTGGGGCGTTTCCCAACACTCACTTCCGTCACAATTTCACCGCCAACGTGGCCTATCTCGACGGGCACGTGGAGACACATTCCCCCAGTTGGATTGCCCTTCCCGAGTGGGTTCCCGCCCCCCAGGTGGAGGAGATGCGGAAACGCAACCTCGGCTTTGTGGGAATGGATGACACCCTCTACGACCGCGAGTGAGGGATCATGAGAACGCTGGGATGGAT
>JBKCTR010000405.1:0-2618 GCA_046318755.1 Planctomycetaceae bacterium | reverse complement strand
GCCGACATGGTGGTGGTGGCCGCCGAGGGTCAGGTTTTGCCCCCCTTGGCTCCCGAAATCCGCGTCGTCACCGACCGAACCCCAGACCGGGGGCCCTTGGAGGCGCTGGCCGTCGGGCTGGCGGCACTGGGGCCTGCCATCGAAGCGGCATTTGTCACCGGTTGCGATTTTCCGCTGTTGACGGCTCGGTTCGTGCAGCGACTTTTCGACCTGCTTGGCACGGCCGCGATTGCCGTCCCGAACGATGGCAACCGACGGCACTGCCTTACCGCCGTGTATCGGCCCCTGGTCCTCCCTGTGATCGAACGGCTGCTGACCGCCAACCGGCTGAAAGTTCAGGAACTGCTCGCACTGTGCGATTGCCGCGATGTCACTCCCGACGAGTTGCGGGCCGTCGATCCCGACCTTCACTCGCTGCTCAACATCAACACTCCCGAGCAGTATGCGGCCGCGTTGTTGCTCGAGAATGCCCGTTCCGGACGGCCACCTGGGGGTGGTGAAGGCGGCGATTCCGCTCGGCCCCAACCGCCCGACAATGGTCGGCTCTGAGCAGGGGAGGGGGCGCGGTCCTGGGATGGGCCGACCATCCCGGTTGACGCCGCTTAACAGCCTGTTCTGCGGTGGTTGATTGAGAACACGCACCCTTGACTTGCTCCGTTCGTTCCGCTATTCTTTCTGCACTACTGCGGGGCGGGTGTTCACCATTCGCCTCGACTGCAGCGGGCCTTGTCCCTCTGCCACTCCCCGCTGGTGTAACGGTAGCACGAATGACTCTGGATCATTCAGTCCACGTTCGAATCGTGGGTGGGGAACTGTACACACTGTGAAACCCCCGGAAAAGTAACTTTTCCGGGGGTTTTTGCGTTTGCTGTGACCGTCGGAGAACGCCAAGTATCGCCAAATCCGACAAAGGAGTTACCACCCCGGTTGCCACCAAATTGGCCCGTTTGAAGTCTTGGTTGTGGACTTGCGAACAGATGGTTGGTGCAGCTGCCGCTGACCTAACCAGGTCTGGATGCCGTGCGTCCGCCACCCGCGAGACAACATTCGCCCGACTGGACCTCAGGTTGTGAAGGGGCTTTTGAAAGACTGGGAGTCCCCTCCGCTGCATGATGCGATGCAACGGGACGCCGCGGTTGCGTGTTGATTTTCCCAGAGATGAAGACGAATTCAATTTCGTCATTGATCACAAAGTCAATCGACGTCCACTGCTCGGACGCCTTGGCTCAACTTTTTCCGCTCCGGGGTTGTCTCCCACTCCAGTGAATTCACTGCGGTCGAAGGCTGCGTGAAAGAATCGTGCCTGTTCTCGCCAAGAGCCTTCGGTGTTGGATCTCCCCCCGAGGCGTCTGCCGGTCCAGACTGTGCGTGACCTCACTCACGAGGGGCGTCGGGCTCAACCTACCGTCGTCCGCACTTTGAGACGAGCCTTGGGGCCAGAGGCTGGCGAGGTTAGAGTGCTTTCTTCGCAACCGCCAACAAGACCGATGCTTGTCGAAGGAGACCCCGCATGACGAACAACCACGAGACGGCCGGCGGGCAGCGCCCTGTCTCTGCTCCGCCCAGTGACGGCGTGTGCGTTGGGGGACGACCGCTCTGGTTCCCCCTCAGCCACCGGCAGGCCACGCTCGATTCCTGGCCTTTGACCGTTCCCGAACTGCTGCCGCCCCCGACAGTTCCCTGTCCCGATCAGCACTGGGACTGGCGGGCAATTCACTCCGCCGCACAGATCGATCCCTCGGCCTGGGTCGCACCCGGGGTGGCCCTGTATGGGCGGGTGCGCTTGGGGGCCAGAAGTTCCATCTGGTTTGGCTGTGTCTTGCGCGGCGACCAGGAATGGATCGAGATTGGTGCCGACTCGAACATTCAGGATGGATCCGTCCTGCATGTCGAACATGGGGGATTCCCCTGTGTGATTGGCGATCGGGTGACGGTGGGTCACCGGGCGGTCGTTCACGGGGCAATCGTGGGGGATGGCGCTCTGATTGGAATCGGAGCCATGGTTCTCAGTCGTTGTCTGGTGGGGGAGGGGGCCCTGGTGGCCGCTGGAGCCGTGGTGCTGGAAGGAACGCGCATTCCCCCGCACACCCTGTGGGCGGGATGTCCCGCGCGACAGATCCGCGAATTGACGGTCGAGCAACGCCAGCGACTCGAGACAACCTACCGGCACTACATCAACAACACCGTGGCTCACCGGGCCGCGGAGCAGGGGGCTGCGCCACCCGTCTATCTGCAGGGAGATTCGCAGCCGACGGCCTGACTTTTCAACCGCCGGCAGATCGGTCACACTCGAACAACTGCGGCGTGCAGCGACTGGACTTACCGCCTCCCCGACTTCTTGCTCCGACTTCTTGAAGGGACCGTACCGTGGAGAACGACCCCACACCCACTCCGCCCCCTGCGGTCTCTGCAGAGCAGGTGAAAGAGGCGTACAAAGCGTTCAAGAAACGGCTGAAACTCACCCGATTGGACGCGGAGTCGAGAATTGGAGTGGGGCCCCTCAGCAGCGGGGCAGGGTGGGGTGTGACCGGCATTGTCCCCCCCCATCAGTTTCCAGCCGCCGTGTGGGATGAGTTGGTCCGCCAGGGGAAACTCAAACGCGTGGGAGGCGGTCTCTA
>JBKCTR010000404.1:0-7533 GCA_046318755.1 Planctomycetaceae bacterium | reverse complement strand
ATCTGGCGGCCCCCCGGGTGCAGGCGCTGTTCGACCAGGTGCGGGTGGAAGCGCGTTGGCCCCCCGAGGAACCGCCGGCTGAATAGTATGGTTTCTGCGGGAAACCTGGCTCGGGTCGACGGCAGACGATTTCCGGACAGGAACCCCCGTCGCCGGGGGGATGCCGGCGCCTCGGCACCCGCCGTCCGGGGGGGATCGTCAGCACACCCCCCTCCCGGTCGACCCGGGTCCGACCTGGAACGTATGCGGGATGCCGCGGGTCTGCCGGGCGGAACGTACGGATTGTGCCAGGAAACCCACCTTCCCGGGCGACACGACCGGTCACGTCGGGGATGAGCTTCTTCCCGACTGTTGCCGGGGTCGACATAATGTGGGAGAGGATTGATGCGTTCTTCATCCCCCCTTCGGCCCCCCCTCGGGCACAGCCTGCTGGCAGTCGCACGATGACTTCGAGCCTGGTTCCCTTTTCGACCGAGCTGGAACAGCCCAGCCCCTACTACCTGGGGGAGGGAATCGAGGCGCAACTGCCGGCGATGCTGGCCCCATTCGAACACGACCGCTGCTTTTTGGTGACGAGCCGGCCGCTGTATGAACGGATGGGTCGGGACCTGGCGAAGCGGCTGCGGGCGGCGGGGTTGGCGCTGAAGGTGGTCTTGGTGGGGGATGGTGAACGCGAGAAAAACTGGCGTTCGCTGCGACGCCTGGGAGAGGCGCTGATCGCCGGCGGGGCCACCAAAGACTCGCTGGTGCTGGCCCTGGGAGGCGGAGCCTTGGGCAATCTCGTGGGGCTGGCCGCGGCGCTGCTTTATCGCGGCGTGCGGTTTGTGGAGATTCCCACGACCCTGATGGCCCTCACCGACAGCACGCTCAGCAACAAGCAGGCAATCAACGGCCGGCGGGGCAAAAACCTCTTCGGCAGTTACCACGCCCCCGTGCTGATCTGGGGTGACGTCGCCTACGCCCGCTCGGAACCAGACCGGCAACGCCGGGCGGGGGTGGTCGAAGGGATCAAGAACCTGCTGATCACCGGACGCGGCCGCACCGAGGCGCTGGAGCTGCTCGATGCCTGGCGCACGGGGGACCTGTTGCGGCTGACCCGGCGGCTCATCGATTCGAAACTGCCAATCCTGCGGGCCGACCCCACCGAACGGGGCTCGGCCATCATCCTCGAGTATGGCCACACCTTCGGCCATGCTATCGAGTGGCTGGCGGCGGGAAGTCTGTTTCATGGCGAGGCGATTTCGATTGGCATGTGCCTGGCCGCCCAGCTCTCGAACGCCCTCGGCTGCGCTTCGGACCGGTTTGTGGAGGAGCATGAAGACCTGCTGGGGAAACGGTTGGGAACCCCCACGCAACTGCCCGCCGAGATCGCCCCGCGGCAACTGCTGGAAACAATGCACCGCGACAACAAACGCTCGCGGAAAGGACTGGGCTACCTGCTGCTGCGCACCTGGGGCGAATTCGTGAATCCCGAGGGAGACCGGCAGACCAAGGTCGAAGACGAGCTGGTGTTGAAGCTCTTGTCGCAACAGGCCAGTCCCACTCCTCAGCGGATCAAATCGCTCCGCTGACCGTCTGGAGATCCTTCACGGCGAGATTCTCCACGGCGAGAGTCTTGGCCATTCGACCCCCGGCGGGTCGACCCGAACGAGGCCTGCCGGTGGGGTTCGCCCTCGCCGTTGGGCTGTAGCACAGGAACGAGAACGCATGGCTTTGGAATTCGGATCACGGGTGGCGTTGGTGACGGGGGGCTCGCGGGGGATTGGTCGGGCGATTGCCCTGCAACTGGCCGAGGGGGGAGCCGATGTGGCGATCTCGTACGCCAATCGGCCCGAACCGGCGGCCGAGACGGTGGCGGCGATCGAGAAGCTGGGCCGGCGGGCCGCCGCGTTCCGCTGCGATGTGATGAAACAGGCCGACGTCGACGCCCTGGTGGCGGGGACCCGCTCGACGCTCGGGCCGATCGACCTGCTGGCCCACTGCGGCGCGATCAGCAACACCTGTTCGCACGACGAACTGTCGTTCGATGTGTGGGCCGAGACGATCGACGCCAACCTGCACGGGGCCTTCCGGGCGGTGTTCGCGGTGAAGGACGAGATGATCCAGCGGGAGTTCGGCCGGATTGTGCTGTTGTCGTCGGTGGCGGCTTTGCGGCCGCGGGCCCGACAGATTCACTACTCGGCGGCCAAGGCGGGGGTGATTGCCCTGGCCCGGTGCTGTGCCGAGGCGTTCGCTCCGCACAACGTGCGGGTCAACTGCATCGCCCCGGGGCTGATCGACACCGAGATGGCGCGGGTGCTCTCGCCGGCGACGATGGCGTCGGTAATCGAGCAGACTCCGCTGCGGCGACTGGGAAAGCCCGAAGAGATCGCCGAGCTGGCCTGCTTCCTGCTGAGCGAGCGCTCGGGCTTCATCGTGGGTCAGACGATCAGCGCCTGCGGCGGCCGGGTGACCCTCCCCTGAAGGGGCACCCACCCCTCCGCCCACCGCGCCCCTTCCTGGATTGACGTTTCCGGGAGGGCGAGCCTCCGTCCGAGCCACCCTCGGCACGACCCACCCCGACCGGGGTGACAGACATCAGCCGGGGGTCGAGCGCAGAGTAAACCCCGGTCCACGCCCCCCAAGACACCACCACCCCGAAGGCGGTGGCAGACAGCGCGGCTCAACCGGACCAGGGCAGACGACCCTCACCAACCAGCCCACGGACTTCGGTGTTCGGCCGTGTTCGTGAGGCCCCCACGAACAACACCGTACGGGGGATGGCTCTGCGCCAAGCGAGGTGAATTGCCGACCCTCTCCTCGATGGACAACACACACACATCGTTGGGGATTCCCGTTCCTTGTAGGCATCTGTACCTGTCCCCTTTTTCGTTCTGGGCTGGCAAGAGAAATGTTGTCCCTCACAGCCCCGGGGGTTATACTTAAGTATAACTCAGGAGCCAGTCCGGATGCCCTTGTATTTCTTCCAGTAGACAAAAGAGAGCGAGGTGCATCTGGCGGAACACGGGGTCACTCCCGAAGAGTTTGAAGAAGTGGTTGGAAATCCTGACTGGGTGCAGACCAGCCGCACCACCGGTCGCCCGCTGGCGTTTGGTGAAACGTCCTCGGGCAAATATCTGGCCTGTGTCTACGAACTGCTGGACGACGTGACGGTCTTGCCAATCACGGCCTACGAACCTGATGAGGAGTGATTTATGCCCACCCGCAGAACCCCCCGCCGGTATCTGACTCTCACGCCCGAACAACAGGCGACGATCGACGAGGTGCGTCGCACGATCGAGACCGAGGAACAGGGGGAGATTCTGGCCCTGGCCAAACGGCTGCGCAGCGCGAAACGCCGCGGCGCGGCGACCCTGGAACAGACACTGCAGGTTCTGAAACGGGAACGACAATCGCAGGGACTCAGCCTGGCGGCCATGGAAGAGCGAACCGGCATGACCAAATCGAACCTCTCCAAACTGGAAAACGCCACGGCGGCCAATCCCACGGTCGCGACCCTGGTGACCTATGCCGACGCCCTCGGCAAAAAGTTGGTCATCACCCTGGCGGACAAATAGGCTGGAACGGCCTGCGGCCGAGAGGGGAGAACAGCAGAGAGTTGAGAGTAGAGCCTGTGCGCCGGGGGCGCTGAGTTCGCCGCCGATCGGGTTCACCAACCGACGCGAGGTCGGTCGGTTTGCGCGGGGGATGGTCAATCATGTTTGGCGACGGGTGGCAGGCTGGAAGCCTACCCCACGACGGGGGGGGATTTTGGTGAAAACCATTGCGGGGCATCTGTTTGAGAGATGGTTCGTTTCCGTCTATTATCTGTGGGGAAGACGAGACACCGACATGGTCACCCCTCCCAAGTCGTCTTCGTCTCGAACATCGAATGCCGGAGGCGACTCATGTGCGAGATTCTGTTTGTGGTGGAAGAAGCGGACGATGGTGGATATTGCGCGCGGGCGGTGGGGCATTCGATCTTCACCGAAGCGGATTCCCTGGAAGAACTCCGTCAAGCCGTTCGTGAGGCTGTGGACTGTCATTTTGAAGAGTCACATCGCCCAACATTGATTCGCCTCCATATTATCCGAGACGAATTCCTGACCGTATGAAACTGCCCCGTGATCTCTCAGGGCGTGAATTGATCCGTCGCCTGGAGCGCTTGGGATATCAGATCTCACGGACTCGGGGCTCTCACGTCCGCCTGACGACACATCGAGAGGGCGAACATCACATCACAATTCCGGATCATGACGAAATCCGGCCTGGAACTCTGTCCTCGATTCTTGCCGATGTCGCCAACCATTTCGGGATGGACAGGGAAGAGCTCGCAAGTCTCCTGCTGAGCTAGCCACCGGCGGCAAACCGTCTTTGGAACTGTTTTCGATCCCGCGGCTTGAGCTGAGCGGCGGTCGGTGGGTTTGCGCGGGGGATGGTCAATGATGTTTGGCGACACATGGCACGCTGGAAGCGGACCCCACGGCCTGCGGCCGAGAGGGGAGAACAGGAGAGAGTTGAGAGTAGAGCTTGTGCGCCGGGAGTCGACTGGAGGCCTATTCCGCGATGGTACACACAGAGATCTGTGCTGCCGCCGGGACCGAGCTGGGATTGATATACTGCCGTATAGACTCCGGATGCCGGTGTGGCAGCCGGGTGCTGGGTTGGACTTCCGGGTGAGTTCGGGCTTTGGTCCGGCAGCCGCGCGACGCTTGTTCCGGGCGGATTGACGGATGTTGGGGCGCCACGGTCTTCTGGGGGAGGTGAACCTGCGGAGGTGTTGGCATTGGGGCCGATTTTGCGGTTCGGCTTGCTGAGTGCGCCAACGGGGAGGTCGGGCATCCCACCGGGAATTGCTGTCCCCCCCCGGGGCGGCGTGTTACACTCGATGCAGCGGGCAGATTCCTTCGTTTTCAGAGTGGCTAGAGCAACATGACTCCCCCCCCCACAGCAGCTCCCCCGGCTCCTCAGCGTGCCTCGGCCAGCGTCCCCGACGCGGCTGGACGGTTTGGCGAGTTTGGGCGGCGTTTCGTCCCCGAGACGTTGATGCACGCGCTGGAACTGCTGACGGTCGAATACAACGCGGCCCGGCAAGATCCCACTTTCGAATCCGAGCTGAACCAGCTCTTGAAGAACTACGTGGGTCGGCCGAACCCGCTGTACTTCGCCAAACGGCTGACCGAGCATTGCGGCGGGGCCCGCATCTACCTCAAGCGCGAAGACCTCAACCACACCGGGGCGCACAAGATCAACAACGCCCTGGGCCAGACGCTGCTGACGAAGCGGATGGGCAAAAGCCGGGTGATCGCCGAGACCGGTGCCGGGCAGCACGGAGTGGCCACCGCCACGGCGTGCGCCCACTTCGGGCTCCCCTGCGTGGTCTACATGGGTGAAGAAGACATCCGCCGGCAGAAGCTGAATGTCTTTATCATGCGGACGATGGGGGCCGAGGTGCGGCCGGTGACCAGCGGCTCGCGCACCCTGCGCGATGCCATCAACGAGGCGATGCGCGACTGGATGTCTTCGGTGCGGGACACGCACTACATCATCGGTTCGGTGGTGGGGCCGCACCCCTTCCCGATGATTGTCCGCGACTTCCAGTCGATCATCGGCCGCGAGACCCGCGCCCAGTGTCTCGAGCAGTTGGGTCAACTTCCCAACGAAGTGATTGCCTGCGTGGGAGGGGGTTCGAACTCGGCCGGCATGTTCTACCCGTTTGTCGAAGACGACAGCGTGACCCTGACCGGGGTCGAGCCGGGGGGGCGGGGGAACCAGCCCGGCCAGCACGCCTGCACGCTGAGCTACGGGGTGAAGGGGGTTTTGCATGGCAGTTACAGCTACGTGCTGCAAGATCCCGATGGCCAGACCGAAGACGTGCACTCGGTCTCGGCCGGGTTGGACTACCCGGGGGTCGGCCCCGAGCACAGTTACTGGAAAGACACGGGCCGGGTGAACTACACCCCGGTGCTCGATTCCGAAGCGCTCGACGCCTACCACATGCTGGCCCGGACGGAAGGCATTCTGCCGGCCCTGGAAAGCTCGCATGCCGTGGCCCAGGCCCTCAAGACCGCCGGCCTGCGTTCGAAGGACGAAGTGGTGGTGATCTGCCTGTCGGGCCGGGGGGACAAAGACGTGTATGAAGTCGCGCGGGTGCAGGGTTTGGACATCTGACCGGTGTGACCGGCCGCAGTTGCTGAGTGCCAATCCCGGCATAGGGCGGCGGGTCAAAACAGACGGACTGGATTTCCGCCAGTGCTGCTCGATCGACCGCTGGATCACGTCATCGACGGCGCAAGGGATTGAGTCGCGGCCGCTCCAGAGCTTCGTCCACGACAACCGACGTGCCGCGATCTTCCCGAACACACCAGGGATCGCGACCATGTCCTGTAGGGACATTCTTTCATAGCCCAGGGTTCGCCGCGCCGCGGCTACCCTGGGTTGGGGTTCGAGTTTTCACTTCATCTCTGAAGGAGATGGCTTGAAGAGTGCCCTCGCGATGAACCGTGAGCCGAATTCGACCTGCCGAATCCGCTGCGGAAACTGACACACCGGCCGATTTCCGCCATCGGTGCGTGAAGCGAACCCCTGCAGGCAACGCCGTAACGGATTTTTAGGGCCTCGATTTATTGAGCTTTCGAAAATATTGCTGCTGTTCAGTTGTCGCAGACGTGATCTGAGGTGGATCGGTTGATGGTAGATCTGTGCAACCGGCACGATGCCGACTTCGCTTTAGCTTCGTCCGTTGGTAGTCATCCAGAGTCGCAGCTCGCAGCTCATCCACAAGTACCCTGTGGCTGGAGACCGTACGTGTTGGATCACGCAGCAGTTCGCGAAAGATTTGGATGGCGTGGCCGACACTGCACTTCTCTGGCGGTGATTCGATCTCGAGCTGCTCTTTCACGGCCCAGAGTTGAATGATCCACAGTGCGAAGATCGACCACTCCAGTTCAGCGGTGGCGTTCGCCCCATTGCGACTCCGGAGCTTCGCGCGTCCGAATGTTTGCTTCAAGGTTCGGAACTGCAGTTCGATTCCCCACCGCATGCGGTAGATCTGAGCGGCCAAAGAGTCCGGCATTTGTTTCCTGTCCAAGACACTGGTCAACACGTGGATCACCCCGCGTGGCCCCTGCATCTTCAAGTGCCGCAGCATCAGCGGTGGCTGCCCGGCCTTCATTTGATGGAATGGCCACAGGTGAACCAAGTCTCCGCGAGCCCGGAGATGTCCGCTGTTTTTCACCATGCGAACGTTCGCCCCGACACGGATCATGAAGTCGTGACCCGCTTCGCGAACCGATCGCAGGAAGTCGTAGCCCACAAATCCTGCGTCCGCCACCAACAACGTGTTGTCCGGGATGTGGCAATTCGCCAGCATTTCCAGAAGATGGTCCCGCTCACACGAATACGAGGGGCCAATCTTCCACTCCCAAGGCATTTTGAGGCCCATGTGCCAAAGCTTGGTCAACCAGTACTGCGGCGCGACTGCCTGAATGACCTTTCGGGTTCGACGCCGTTTGTTCTTCCAGCGTCTCCGTGATTTGGCTCTTTGGCTCTGCC
>JBKCTR010000403.1:0-5846 GCA_046318755.1 Planctomycetaceae bacterium | reverse complement strand
TCTGCGTATTCTGCCGCCTGTGCCGGTCATTGCGCCGGCGCGCTCCCAACGACAAGGATGTCGTGCCGGGGGCTGGGATACGTGGCTGAAGTGTGTCCGCGGGCGAATTCCGCCCATCGGCTCCGAAGAGCTCCTACTTGTTGCCAGGTCTGCCATGCGCCGACAGTCCACCGCTGCTCAACGTGCCCTGTGGAAGAAGTGGGTCTGCTCGATTCTGCTGGGCGCCATGCTGCCGGGCTGCACGGGAGCCGAGAAACGGCTCTCGTACATCGGTGACAAGGGGGAATACGACTATCTCTGCGAATACAACGACAGCGAGCTGAAGATCCAGCATTCGGACACTCCGTCGGAAACGTTGGATGAGCCCCTGGTGGCCGAGGATCCCCGCCGCTTGGGAGACCGCTCGAAAGACCAGGTGCGCGACCTGTCGCTCTCGGAAGCCATTCACCTGGCCCTGTCCAACAACCGGATTGTGCGCACCCGGGGTGACTTCCGCACGGCGGGAACCCAGGTCTTCGCCAATGCTGACAATATCCCCTCGATTTATGACCCGGCGATCCGCAACAGCGGTGTGCTGTTTGGCGGCCAGGGTGTCGAGGCGGCACTGGCCCAGTTTGATCCCCGCTTCAACACCAGCATGACGTGGGGCAACAACAACGCCTACCAGAACAACTTCTTTCTGGCAGGGGGGCTGACGGACGGCACCATCCTCAGCCAAGACTCCGCGCAGTTCCAATCGTCGTTGACCAAGACGTTCGCCTACGGGGCCAACGTCGCCCTCAACCACAACATGAACTACCTGTGGACGAATCAGTATTCCCAGCTGTTCCCCTCGGCCTACACGGGGAACCTCGCCCTGACCTACACCCAGCCGTTGTGGGCGGGGGCGGGGACCGAGTTCACCCGCATCGCCGGTGCCATCAACCCCGCCTTCTCGGGGATCACCGGGGTGAGCCAGGGGGTGGTGATCTCGCGCATCAACGCCGACATCAGCCTGGTCGACTTCGAAGTGTCGGTCCGCAACATGCTGCGGGACGTCGAAGACACCTATTGGGATCTCTACCTCGCCTACCGCGCCTACGACGCAGCAGTGCAGGCCCGCGACAGCTTCCTCGAATCGTGGCGATTCGCCTCGAAGTACCAACTGGGGGGCCGATTCTCGGAACTGGACGAACAACAGTCTCGTGAGGCGTACTACGACGGACGCCAGCGGGCCGAGAACACCCTCCAGGAAATCTACAACCTCGAGACGCAGTTGCGCCGGCTGTGCGGCCTGCCCAGTGCCGACGGCCAGATCCTGCGTCCTTCCGACGACCCCTCGATCTCGAAGTTCGATCCCGACTGGAACATCAGCCTCGCCGAAGCCCTCACCCGCCGGGAGGAACTCCGCAAGCAGAAGTGGAACATCAAGAGCCTCGAGCTGCAGTTGACGGCGGCCGAGAGCCTGACCAATCCGCAGTTGAACTTCGTCTCGGGGTACCAGCTCAACGGCTTCGGTGACAATCTGTGGGGGGCCAACGGCACCCCGGGCACCCCCGGATACAACCTGCAGAGCGCCTACCGCACGATGTTCGAGGGGAACACCACCGGCTGGCAGGCGGGACTGCAGTTCTCGGTGCCGCTGGGCTTCCGCTCGGCCCTCTCGCAGGTGCGCAACTACGAGCTGCGGGTCGCCAAGGCCCGCGAGGTGCTGGCTCTGCAAGAGAAGGAAATCTCGCACGAACTCACCAAGACCTTCCAGGACCTGGCCTGGCGGTACCAGACGGCCCAGACGGCGTACAACCGCTGGCAGACCGCCGAGGCCCAGATCGCCGGTCGGGAAAGCCGCTACCGTTTGGGTGTCCCGAACGTCGAGACCAGCGTGCTGCTTGACCAGTTCCTGCAGACCCGTCGGCGGGCGGCGGAGGCCGAAGTGGCCTTCTACACCGCGGTCATCGAATACAACAAGGCGCTCACCGATCTCAATTACCGCAAGGGAACGCTGCTGGAGATCAACAACGTCAAGCTGGCCGAAGGGCCCTGGAACGAAGAGGCCCAACGCGACGCCATTCGCCGGGCGTGGGCTCGCACCTTCGCCTTCGACGCCCCCGACGCCGATCCCGTCCACACCGAACCGGAGGCCTTCTCTTATGATGCCCCGGCGGGTGGGTTGGACTTCATCGGTGGCCGGTCGGCCCAGGGTCTGACCCCCGTCACACCCGATGGCCTGCCTCCCCAGCCGCAACCCGACAACGTGCGGAGCAAGTCGGGTCCGCTCAAGATGCAGGGATTGCCCAACGGAACCAACGAACCCCTGCCGGCCCTCCCCGCGGAACCCCAATAACCGTCACCCCATCAGCCACAACTCGTCTGCGTTCGAACCGGCTCCACCCGGGCTGGTTCGCTGCGAAATCGCCCGCCAGGCACAACGGTCAGCCCAGTGACCGCTGTGTCTGGCTGTTGGCGTTTTTCCCTCGGCGATTCGCCGTTGCGAAACCACACGAGGGAAACGGCGGCCAATGTCTGGAACCTCCCGGCAGGTTCGCGGAGAGAGTGAGTGCACGGGAGAGACCGGATCGCTTCCAGAGGCGTCACTCAATCCGTGGCCGCGCCACACGAACCGCCACGCAGGCCATTCGCGACAGACAGGCCGAGAGCGAACACGAGCTGATTCCGAGCCCCTCAGCTCAGCCCAGCAGTTCCGGACGCACCCGGCCCGTTCCGGTAAGGGGCAGCGGACGCCCTTCGGGATCGGGGACCGTCGTGTCGGGATCGAAGCCCAGCAGATGGAAGGCGGTCGCCAGAATATCTTTGGGAGAGATGGGGGTCGCCTCGACATCCCCGGCGTGGCGATCGGTCCGGCCAATCACCGTCCCGGGAGCCAATCCCCCGCCGGCATAGACCTGCGAGTACGCCCGCGACCAGTGATGCCGCCCGGCACCCGCGGGTTTCGGGTCGATCTGCGGCGTGCGGCCATGCTCACTCAGCACCAGCACCAGCGTCTCGGCCAGCAGCCCGCGTTGTTCCAGATCGAGAATCAGCGTGCTGAAGGTCTGATCGAACACCGGCAGCAGGAACTCCTTCAGACGGCCGTAGTGATTGTGATGCGTGTCCCAGGAACCGGCGTTGAGGCCGTAGGCGTCCCAAAACACCGTCACGAATCGCCCTCCCGCCTCAATCAATCGGCGGGCCGCCAGGCACGACTGGCCGAACAGCGTCATGCCATAGGCCTCGCGCATGGCGGGGGGCTCAGCCGTGTAATCGAGCGCCTCCTGCAGGCGGCCGGTTGCGAGCAACCCAAACGCCTGTTGCTGCTGCAGGCTGAAGGCCGCCCCGCGTTCGTGGCCCTCGAGATCAATCCGCCCCTGCGACAATTGTTCCAGCAGGCCGCGGCGCAAGCCCAACCGGCCGGGGTCGAAGCCCGTCGCCGACGTTCCCGCCAACTCGAGCCGATCGGTGGGGCGAATTCCCAACAGGGGATCGCGGAACGCCTTCCCTGGGTTGATCTCGGGAGCGAGGCGCGTCCCCTCGGGACGGAAGTCGGTGAAGACCGGATCGTACTTCTGGCCCAGCATGGCCCCATAGGGACCTGCCAGCGGGGGATACTCGTTCTTCGAACCCATCACAAAGGGTAGGGCGATATTGCGCGGGAGGGCCGGCAGCCCGGTCTGCCCCGCCCGCAGCGCCCGCTGTTCATCGAGGTAATCGACAATCGATCCCAGGAACGGCCACTGCCGTTTGTGCCGGGGCATCGCCTCGATCTTCGTATCCACATCGGGAATGCCCGTGGTGGCGTAGACGGTGCCATGCAAGGGATAGGGGTGCGTCAGTGACCGGACGACCGTGAGGCGGTCCATGATCCGCGCGATGCGGGGCAGCCGCTCGCCAATGGCCACTCCCGGCAGGGCCGTCGGAATGGCCTTCAGTTCCCCCTGAATCTCAACCGGAGCATCGGGTTTGGGATCGAACGTCTCGTGCTGCGGTGGTGCGCCATATTTATAAATGAGCAGGCACGACTTGGCCCGGCCGAAGTTCGGCAAGTCACCCGAGCTGGCGTGCGCCGACTGGGGGTGGGCCACGGGATTGGCCCAGGGATTGGCCAGGAGCCCCCACGGCCCCAGTGCCCCCAGCCGCAGCAGGTCGCGCCGGGTGGGTCCGGGTCGACGGATTTGCGGAGTTCCGGACAGGAAGCACATGGCACGAGCCCAGGGGACAAGGGATGACACCTCGGCATAATCGTCGACGGCTGTGGGTCCAATCAACCGCAAATCGGTCGCCATCCCACCTGCTTCCAAATCTGTCGATTTTTTTGGGGGGGGCTGGGGGGGGCTTCAGCGGTGTTGCAAGACCGCGTCAGCCTCCGGATACCCGGTCGGAAGCGCAAGACCCGCCGGGTTGGCTCCGGCGGCCAGCAGTGTCGCGATCGATTCGGTCGTCCGACGGCCCATCCACCACGAATCGACACACGCCTTCAGGGCGAGGTCCAACGGAGTCCGGCCCAGACTGTCTCGCCGGTGAACGTCGGCCCCACGGGCGACCAGCAGGGCCACAACCGCGTGCCGGGCCCGCCACGCGGCAACCTGCAAAGCGGTGCTGCGCCGGGGGATGTTCATGAACTCGAGTCCCTCGGGCCACTCGGCATCCACCGGAATCCCCCGATCGAGCACCACGTCGAGCAACGCGGTCATACTGACCGGATCGCCCGAATTGGCGAATCGCCCCAACCACCGCCCCACTTCCGCCGTGTCTGGACCCTTCGTTCCGAAAATGTCTCGAGCGAGTTCAAGGGCCTGCGGAGTATCTCCCCAGGCACACGCCGCCAGCAGCTGGTCGACTCCGCTGAACTCCAGCGACCAGCCCCTCTCTGAAAGCAACCGCAGGATGTCTCCCCGCCCCTCCCGGGCGGCCAGTACGTACCCGGGCGTGCCATGAAAGGGGAGAGTCGGATCGGCCCCGTGGTCGAGCATCGCCTCGACAATGGCGAGGGGGTTGCAGCGGATTACCGCCTGGTGGAAGGCGGTTCGACCCCAGACGGTTTGGCGGTTGGGATCGGCCCCGAATTGCAGTGCCAGCCGAACCCCCTCGACATCATGCCAGTCGCACTTGCGCAGCAGTACCGTGGCCAGGCTGGTGGCATTGAAGCGACCCGATTCCAGCAGGATCCGCAGCACGGTCAGGTCATAGGTCTCGGGGACATGGTAGGAGGTTTCTTCATCGTTGGGATCACCCCCGTGTTCCAGCAGCAGCCGGGTCAAACCGGGGTGCTGTGCGATCCCGGCCGCGCCGTACAGCACCGCTTCGAGGAACACGCGTCCCTCGGGAAGTGTCTCGTTCCATCCGGTGTTGGGGCTGGCCCCCGCCAACAGCAGTTGCCGGGCCGATTCGACAAGACCTTCGGACCGGCCGGGGTCGAGCCGGAGGTATCGCGAGAAACACAGGTGCGTGAGCGGATCCCAGCCGCGGGGGCCGCCGGGGGTGGTGGCCAGGCCCGGTTCGCGCTGCAGAAACCGGCCGACCACCACGGAGTCTCCCAGCACGGCAGCGGCGTGAATGCTGTGGGTGGAGAGGTCGGGATGCGCGGCCAGCAGGGCCTGGGCTTCCTCGAGGTCACCCCCTCCATGCCAACCATCGACAGGCACCGTGGCGGCCACCAGGAATTGGTCGTGGGGGGTGGTCATGAAGCTGTGGGGTGCAGGGGTGAGATGGGCATCAAGGAACGATCCCGGCCGGGTCTCGAGAGACGCCCCAGCCGAGGGCCTGACCGCGTGGATTCCCCTCGCTCCACAAAGACGGACCGGAACAGGTCGCGGGGCCGGGCGACGTGAACTTCCCCCACTCCGGCTGGTGCCTGGCCTGCGAACTCAGGC
>JBKCTR010000402.1:0-5887 GCA_046318755.1 Planctomycetaceae bacterium | reverse complement strand
TTGGCACATAACCGGTGCAGCGGCAGAGATTGCCGGCCAATTCGACGGACCAATTCACCGCAGCGGCCCCCGGTCTGCGGGCTGGTCGCATGCCCGCGGCCGTCATCGCCATCACGAACCCGGGGGTGCAGAAACCGCATTGTGAACCATGTCCATCGATCAGCGCCTGCTGCACTGGTGTCAGCGAACCCGCCGGAGCCAGCCCTTCGATGGTCACCAGATGGCAGCCATCGAGCTGGTAGACGAAGCGAATGCACGAGTTGACAGGGTGGTACGTCAGCCCCTCTCGGGTGGGACGACCCACCAGCACGGTACACGACCCGCAGTCTCCCTCCTCACACGCCAGCTGCGGGCCGGTCCATCCGAGCCGGTCGCGCACGAATTCGCTGACCGTGAGGAACACATCCCCTCCCATCACTTCGCAGAGACGGTGATTGACCTGGAACTCGACCGACGTCCGGGGGGAGCATCCCATGATTTCCTCCGCACGTTGCACACGAATGTTCATTGGTTTCCGCCTCGATCACCAGTCGATTTAGCGCAGCCCGGCTGCGGTTGTTCCGTTAATCCTGGTCGGGAGTGAATTCGTACTTCTGTCTGGCGGCAATCGGTCTTTTGCGGTTGGATCGAAAAACTGTTCGACCTCCGAGCCGGCCCCCAGACGTTCGAGCGTGCGCCAGCTCCCGTCCGGTTCGGCGCGAAACAAGGTGGCTGCCCAACGTGGGCGAACTCCCCGCTGCCTTCGATTCCTTCCCACCACCAGAATTCCCCCCTCACGACAGCGCTGCCGGAGATTCGTCGCCACCTGCCGTAATTGGAGGGGAGAGAATTCGTCCGGACGCAACACGTTCACGACCCGCACCACGTCGGCCACACCGAACCACTCGGGGGGAGTCGGTTCCAGAATATCATCGGTCCGTACCAGCACATCAGGCCGTCCCTGAAGTTCCGGGGTGACGTGGCGGAAGGGGCCTGCCACAACACCATCCGGGCGGACATGGTCCGGTGTCAGCGGCAGTCCGAGTCGCGTCACATGGCGTTTCCCCCAGACGGTGACAATCCACTTGAGCAACGACCGCCCCGTCACATGATCCCAGAAGTGACAGAACGGTGAGAACAGCCACCCGTGCCATTCGATCAGCAGGATGTGTCCATTCGCTTCGACCAGAAGATCCAGATCGCGGGACAACCGGACGACATATCCCTCGAGGTTCCGGTCGGTCGCGATCGTCTGGATCGGCAGACCGGCCTGTTCCAGGCAGCGGATGGTTTCGAGGGTTGAAATGCCGTTGGCCACGCCGACATCCATGAAGACCGTGGGGCGTCGTTCCTGCTTTTTCAGCAGGGCGGCGAGATGTGTATCGAGGTCTTCATGCCGATTCGCCCGGGACCGCTTCCAGCTCCCATCGGAATTGCGAATCGGCGGGAAACAGCGCAGCATGAACTCGCGAAACGCGGGGGTCGACAAGTCCGGCGCATCGGCCGGCAAGTCGAACCAGTGGAGTGATCGCAATACGCGCATGGAAGTATCTCCGGTCATTCCGGTGACTGCCCGACCGCCCGCTCCACCCGGCCTCGCCAGAGGTCGAGGTTGCGTCCCGACAGTGTCTCCAGTTCGCGCAGATCGTCGGCAAAATACCGCCGCAGTTCTCCACGCAACTCGGGATCGAGTGCGGGTCGCTGCATATTGGACAGGAACAGCTTTCCGACCGAATCGCGAATCGTGCTGGGCAGATGACGGCGGAGACAGGCCCGCAGCAGCGCCGTCCGCGTCCAGACCGCGCGGAGCAGCGGATTGCGGATAATCCCCCCGCGGTTCTTCTGTTCGAGGGGCAGGCTGTCTCCCAGCGGGGCCACGCCCAGGAAGCCGAACAGGTCCTGCAGCACCGCCACCGGATCCCGTACCAGATCGTCGAAGAACAACAACTTGATCCGCTCGGCAGGAAATGCGTCATAGAACGATTTCAGGAAATACCCATACCGCCCGATTGCGAGGTAGCAGTTGAAGGCCACCGGACGGGGACGGGGGTCGGCCAATTCCCCGGCAATTGTCTCGCTGAAGTGGGTGCGAGTCTCCAGGCCATCCCGACGCCGCCCGACGAAGTGGGCGAACGCCCGATCGACCGGGTCACGCAGGATCGCCACGATCTTCGCCCCGGGCGAAAAGTGCGCGATCCGACCGGCCGTGTGGATCGACTGCAAATAAACCGGCGAGACCTCTCCCAGCAGTTGCTCTGCTCGGGCCGGTGCAAACAGCGTTCGGTACTCGGCTGCACTCGTGACGGAGTGCCCTTTCATGGCGGCCATGGCGGCCGAACCTGGGTAGTCGGCCATGTCTTGGGCTGTGAAAAAGTTGGGCGACTTGTCGGGGGGGACGTAAATGCCCGGGTGATGGGTCAGGGCATGGTGCAATGTGGTGGTGCCGCAACGGCTGCCCCCCACGACAAAAAACTGCGGTTTCCGGTCGGTTGTGTTCATGGCTTCGGCTTTCTCGCCAGGACGACGGAAAAGTGCCCCGTCCAGGCTCTCGTCGGCAGAGTTTCGAGGATCTCGCAGCCCTGCATCAACCGCAGCAGCAGCTTCCCCGTCCAGGACTCCAACGCGACCCAGCGGCTCGCATGCAGGAACAAGACTCGCGGCACATGCATCAGGTAGCCGGTGCGCTCGATGTGCAGGCCGGCGGCTGTCAGCAAGCGGGTCAATTCCTCCAGGGGGACGGTGTGTCCCATGAAGTAGGGGACCAGAGGCCCGGGGGCCGTCCATCGTGAGGCGAGGCGATTCCGCAGTGCCACGACCGGGTTCCGCGGATTGTCGAGCGTCACGAACAGCAGCCCGCCCGGCATCAGAATCCGGGAGAGTTCGGCCAGTGCCACGGCGAGATCGCGCTGGTCGGCGAAATGATCGAGGGTCGAGTTCGAGACCACCAGGTCGAAGCTCCCGGAGGGATGATCGACCAGTCGCCGCACGTCGGCCTGCCTGGCCCGCAATCCCGGATGCCGTTGCACCGCCTGTTCGACGATCCCGGTCGCAATATCGACTCCCTCCACGTGATCGCTGACCGTCAGCAACCAGTCGGCAAGACCCGTCCCGACCACTTCATCAAACAGGTCGGTCTTGAAGGCCGATGCGAAACGTGCTCCCCCAGTCCACTCACGCACGATCCTCACATGCAGTTGGTCACAAAATCGCCGCCACAACGGGATCGACAGGTCGCCGATGTCCTCGAGGGCCATGGTTTCCCAGCGTTGTTCCTCGGCCGCTGTCTGATGGCAGGTGCCGGGTGTGTCTTGGCTCATGGGCCCATCTCCAGCGAGACCTGCATGGCCTGGTTCGGCTGCCAGTGGCTCCAGTGCCTGGTTTGACGCTGCAGCGGGAGGGCCTGGGTCACGCGCACTTCCCGGGTATGCCAGAGTTGCCCCAGAAACGCGAGGCAAATCAATTCATTGATATCGCCCCCGTTGCAGGCATGGGCCCCCATGCCCAGGGGAATGAAATGCCGTCGGTCGTAGGCCAGCGGGTCCCGACGCAGCAGAAAGCGGTCGGGCTCGGCCACGACGGCACTCGTCCGATGGCTCTCCCAGACACAGCCCCGCAACAGCCAACCCCGGGGAAACCGGAATCCCTCGAATTCAAACTCCCGCACCACGCGCCGATAGAGATACTCGCTTTGACTGGTTCGCAGGGTTTCGGACAGGAAAGTCCGCAGCCCGGCAACATGCTCCCCCTCGGGCAGCTGCCGCAGCGCGGTCACGAACTCCTGTTCGGTCCCCCAGCGATACAGCAGCCAGCCCAGCAGCGACGAAACATTGCCGGTGGCGATGCGATGCATGACGATGAGGTTGTCGAAGCAGATCCGGTCGGGCATCTGGGGGTCTTGTTGCCGCAACCGCAAGAGCACCGAGGGGGGAGTTGCCGTGCCCTCATCCCGGGCGGCCTGCTCATCAACCTGCAGCGCCAGGATCTGCCGCATCTCGTCGAGCGACTCGCGATCGCGCCGCCCCAGGGCCCAGCCGATGCCCGCCGTGGCGAACCCGCGGGCCAACTCGTCGAATCGGTCACCGGCGGGGGTCTTCGGCTCCAATCCCAGCAGCAATTGGTTGAGCGCCAGCCGGGCGATTGTCTGCAGTCTGGGATAGGGACTCGCCGGGGAGTCGACCAACTGCCGGAGTTGCTCCGCACAGAGATGCTCGATGGCTGCGGTCGGGCTCGATCCGAAAGGTCCCGACATCGCCCGGCGAAACAGTCTTCCATACACCGCGTGCGTTTCGGCAGGCATATACCGCAGGAAACTCCCCTCGACACCATTGGAGATGGGCAGGGTGCTGGGGCCCAGGAATTCGGCGTATCCTTTGATCAACTTTTCAATTCGGTCCAGTCCCAACACGCAGATCGTTGGTGTTCCAAACTGCGACATTTTGAAAAGGGGACCGAGTCTCTCAAACTGACGCAGAGAAAACTCGCGGTCTGCAAGTGCGCCGACCCCTTCGATCAACGACAGCCGGCCGGGTGGAGTGTGCCGGGAGTCGCGGCGCGAACGCCAATCGCACAGCGCCACCAGTCCCCAACCCAGCGCCACGGGCAAGAGCAGCCATGGCAGCGTCTGGGCCGGCAGCCAACGCCAACAGGCCAGCACCAAGGCGCACCACGCCAGCCAGGCACATCCCGCCCAACGGGCTTCGCGGGGAAATGTCCCGGCAAAGCCCCGCGTGGCACAGACCCGACCCAGCCAGGCGGGCAGAGCCATGACGGCCAGAGCAATCAACCACGCACCCACAGATTTCCCCCCCAACGAAGTGGTCTCACCAGAAGGCAGCCACACGTGTTGCCCAGGCACACCTGTCCGATTGAAACCTGGCAGAAACCAGATTTCGGTCCGAATGTTACCCGCCTGTGGGATGGTCTGGAAAGCAGTGCGGCCCGACACGATCCTCAATCGGACCGGCCAGGCGTTCTAACTGGTCCAGGCCCACCCCACAGTCATCCCAACCCCGAGACCGCGACCTTTTCGGGTGACCTTGGGCCGGGTCAGGGTGCCACCGGGAATTGCCAACTGGTCCGTGAGAGGCAGCCGAGGGGATCACCCGCTACCTCGACTCGGCGGTGGGCTGCCACCAGGCCGTCAGGTCGCGGCCCTTCAACTCCTCGAGCTGCCGAATGTCATCGCGATAGAGCTGCTGCAACCGGGCCCGGGTTTCCGGTCGGATCGGAACCTTTTCGGTTTTGGCGGTCACCTGGCGGAAGGCGGCATCACGCAGCCCCTTGGGCAACCAGGGTCGCAACGCTTGCCGGAGGGGTCGGCTGAACGCCCAGAGTCCCCCCACGGTGGAATTCCGGATCCGGCCCCCACTGCTGTTGTAGATCTGGTTCACATCGAACGGAAACCGGTCATCCACCTGCAGGAACCGGCAGATCGAGGCGAGCACGCCCCGGGTGTCGCGTGCGAAGTCCTCGAAGACATGGATCTGGATGTTCTGTGCCGGGAAGGCGTCGAAATAGGTTCGCAGAAAGTGCGAGATCATCCCCCCGGCCAGGTAGGTCGCGTGGGCATCGTCCTGCACCAGCGTGGTGCCGAGTTCGCGTTCCACCAGTTCTTCAAACGTGGCCGTCGATTCCAGTCCATCCCGCAGGCGTCCCACGTAGCGCGAGTAAACCCGGTCGACCGGATTGCGCAGGATGGCGATGATCTTGGCATCGGGCCGTGCGGCGGCAATGCGCCGGGCGACTCGCGTCGACGCCAGGTAGACCGGCGAGACATCCCCGCGTAGGGCCTCTGGGGGTGCCGCCGAGTAGAGCGCTCGATACCGCGCCTCGTCGGCAATAAACCACTCGGGAATGGTTCCGAGGTTTTCGGCCAATGGCGAGCCGGTCAAATCGCAGGCGTAAAAGT
>JBKCTR010000401.1:0-4432 GCA_046318755.1 Planctomycetaceae bacterium | reverse complement strand
GACCGGTTGTTGGTGGTGGCCCGGTCGGGGGCGGGATATGACAAGGTCGATGTGGCCGCCTGCACCGACCACGATGTCGTGCTGACGAACGCCCCGCTGGCGCTGAATCATGCCACCGCCTCGACGGCGCTGCTGTTCATGCTGGCGCTGGCGAAACGGCTCAAAGCGCAGGAGCGGATCACCCGTGCGGGACGCTGGGACCTGCAGGGGGCCGAAATGGGGGACGAGATCCAGGGGCGTGTGCTGGGGGTGGTGGGGCTCGGACACAGTGGCCGCGAACTGGTGCGGCTGGTGGCCCCCTTCGAGATGCACGTCTTGGCCTACTCGCCCCATGCCGATCCGGCCGAGGCCCGCCGCCTGGGTGTCGAGCTGGTTTCGCTCGAACGGCTGCTGAACGAGAGTGATTTTGTCAGTGTGCACGCCCGCCCCCGCCCCGAAAACAAGCACCTCATGGGGGCGGACCAGTTCGCCCGCATGAAGCCGACGGCGATGTTCATCAACATCGCGCGGGGAGACCTGGTCGATCAGTCGGCCCTGGTCCACGCCCTGCGGACACAGCAGATTGGCGGGGCGGGCCTGGATGTCTTCGCCGTGGAACCGTTGCCGGTGGACGATCCGCTGCTGCAATGCGACAACGTGATTGTGACGCCCCATTGGAACGCCTCAACACGGGACGTCTGGCGGGCGACGGGAGACAATGTAACCCGGTCGGTGCTGGCGGTGTCGCAGGGGGAACTTCCCGCGCACATCGTCAATCCCGAGGTGCTCGAGCGGCCGGGGTTCCAGCGCAAGCTGGCGAAATGGAAGCTCGCCTAAGCGCCGATGTAGCGGGCATACAGGCCGCGGGCGACGGCGGGGTCGGAGGTTCCCTGGATGATGGCCCGGCCGTCCGGAAACAGTGTGATGCGGCGTTCTTCGGGCAGGTCCACCCGCAGCAGGAAGGGATTTTGCGAGACGGTGCCGATGGTGGAGAGTCGTTGGGCGAACTCGGCCAGAGAAAGCGCCCGCTTCTCGGGCGGGGTAATCTGCACCGCGTTGCGGCCGCACAGCACGGTCGATCGTGAGGCGCGGTCACCCCGCAGCCAGTCGCGTCGTCCGTGCACACAGGCCGGACAGTCGGTTTGGGTCCGCAGTCCGGTGGTGCGCATCAGTCGCAGCGACGGATCCCAGACATCGACCACCGCCATCTGCTCGGCCACGCGGGAGGGGTCCTGAGTCAGCATCTGGAACGCCAGCGTCACTTCCAGCGCGGCGACCACCGAGATGGCGGGCCCCAGGACCCCGGCGGTGTCGCACGTCTCGGTTTCCGCTGGCCCGGGCAGATCCCCCAGCAGGCATCGCAGACAGGCCGTCACTCCGGGAATGATCGGCAACACCTGCCCATGACTGCCGAGGCAACCGGCGTAGATCCACGGCTTGCCGAGTTCGAGCGCGGCATCGTTGATGAGAAACCGCGTTTCGAAGTTGTCCATGCCGTCGACGATCAGGTCGACATCCCGGGCGAACCCCAGCATGTTTCCGGGGTCGATGTCGGCCACGATCGGGTCGAGCTGCACCTCGCGATTCACCCGCCCCAGCCGGTTGGCGGCCGCGATTGCCTTGGGAAGTCCCCGGGAGACATCGTCTTCATCAAACAGAATTTGCCGTTGCAGATTGCTCAGTTCGACAAAGTCGCGGTCGACCAGCCGCAGAAACCCAACTCCCGCTCGCGTCAGACCGTCGGCCACCGCCCCTCCCAGGGCACCGCAACCGCACACAAGGACCCGGGCCTGGCGCAGACGCCGCTGGCCCTCAACCCCAATTCCAGCAAACAGCATCTGTCGGCTGTACCGCTGCAGATCGGGAGGAAAACGAGAATCGGCCATCAGAGATCAACTGCCGCGGGGCTGCGAGGGGGTCCCCAAAAACGACACCCCCCCCTCAGCCGAGACAGACGGCCGGCCGCGACCGGAGTCTGCTCCACAAACCGGGGGGGAGGTTGAGGGGAAGCGAGGGAGTGTGAATCAGCCCCAGAACCGCTCGCCGGTGGAGATCAGCGGGGGTTGCGTTTCGACGTCAATGTTGCCATTCACCTTGACTTTGCAGGCCAGCCGCAGATCATTTTCGTGACCAATGCGGGCGAAGAAGGTGAGAGGGCCCAGCATCAGGCGGATCCACTCGAGGAATCCCTGCTTGCTGATGTTCTCGGTTCCCTTGGTGATGTGCACGCGACAACTGGCGCAGCTCCCCATTCCCATGCAGTTCACGTAGTTGTGGGGAAAGGGATAGATCTCGACACCCTCCCGCAGGGCCACTTGCCGCAGGTTTTCACCGGGGGCACATTCGACTTTGCGTTTTTCCTTGACGAAGTTGATGGTGGGCATGGCCGGGACACGAGGGAGGAAGCAGTGCGAACTTTCAACAATGAATAATAGAGTCAGACGCCCCCACTTGCCAGCATTGGACACCAGCGCGTGGTGGGGCATAAGAAGGACAGCATGAGCACGCCCGCCCCCCAGATTCTGCATGTGACTTCGGAACACGCCGGTGAAACCATTCTCGCGATTTTGCGGGCCTGGCAGCCCGGGCAGTCGTGGGGGGCTGTACGGCAGTTGCTCTCCCGCCGGCACGTTCAGATCAACGGAAATCTGTGTCTGGACGAAGGCCGCCGCCTGAAAGAGGGAGAGGTGGTCCGGCTGCTGCCGTACTCGGCCGCCCCACCCCCGACCGAAGACGACGTGAAGATTCGGTACCTCGACCAGCACCTCGTGGTGGTCGAAAAACCGGCGGGAATGACCACTCTGCGGCATCCTGAAGAGCGCAACTGGCCCCGCAGCCGCAAGCAACTGCAGCCCACGCTGGATGAAGTCTTGCCGCGGATCATCGACCGCCGTGAACGGGGCGGACGACGCGGTCCCCCCGGACAGCCCGGCAAGCAACCCCCCCCCCGTGAGAAAGGTCCCCTGCGGCGTTTGCGGGCCGTGCATCGACTCGACCGCGAAACCAGTGGGCTGATGGTGTTCGCCCGAACGATCGATGCCGAGCGCGAGCTGGGTCTACAGTTTCGGGCCCATAGCCTGGCGCGGGTGTACCTGGCGGTGGTGGCGGGAAATCTGCCGCATGAAGAGACGTATGAGAGTCACCTGATCGAAGACCGGGGGGATGGGCGGCGGGGGAGCACGCCGAACCCCAAGCTGGGGAAAGTGGCCATCACCCACGTCAAGCCGCTTGAGCGGCTGGGAAAATACACCGTGGTGGAGTGCCGTCTGGAGACCGGGCGGACCCATCAGATCCGCATTCATTTGTCGGAGGCGGGGCACCCGCTGTGTGGCGACAAGGTCTACCGGGGGAAGTTTCCGGGAACGCCGTTGCCGGATGAGAGTGGCGCTCCCCGGGTTGCCCTGCATGCCGCGGAACTCGGGTTCGAGCACCCCATCACCGGCGAGTACCTGCACCATGAGATGGCGCTGCCGGTCGACATCGTCGATCTGATTGACCGGCTGCGCGGGGGGCGTCGCGGGCGAATTCCACGAACGGGCCGAACTGGACCAACCTCGGAGACAAGAGGACCGTCACAGGCCGACTCGTCCCAGCACGGTGCATCCCAGCTTGGTGCAACCCAGTCCGGTGCAACGTCCTCCGGCACAACCCCGGGGGGCCCAAACGCCGTTCCCTCCCAACGCAGTGGCCACCAGCGGGGGCCAGTGAAAGGCGGTCGCGGGAATGAGGGGCCGGAGGGCCAACCGCCGCACTCGCGGCGCGGCAAGCCGGGACGGGACGAGGGGCCGTCGGCCGCAGGGCGAACGGGACCTCGTCGGCCCCCTCGGCCAGCCGAGGTCAACGAGGACTTCCTGCAGGGGGGCGAAGAGACGCAACCCCAGCGACGACCGGCTGCGGGCCGGCCTCTTGCGGGTGGGGGGCGCGCGCGGGGTGGCCCACGCGCGGTGGGGGGACGTTCTCTCGCGGGAGGCCGAACGGGAGCCGATCGACCGGCTGGCGGGCGACCCTCAGGCGGGCGATCGTCGGGCGGCCGACCCTCGGGAGAGCGACGATCGGAAGAAGGGGGACCGGTCGCGGGAGATTCCGGAACGGGTGACCGGCGGTTGGGGACGGGACCGGCGCGGGGGCCGTCGTCGCGCCCAGGCAGTGCGCCGGGGGGCAGTGCGCGCGGGGGCAGCTCGCGGCCGGGCAATTCACGGCCGGGCAATTCACGGGGGGGCAAAAAGCCAAAACGCCGTCGACCTGGACCCCCGCGGGGTTGAGTTCGACGGCGATTGTCATGCAAGGTTGTCGACTGTTCCCAGTCGACCCGCTTCGGGCAGCGGTGCGGTGACTGGGGCTGCCCTGCACTGGGTCTGCCGTGCACTGGGTCTGCCGTGCACCGTCTCGCCCTATATCGCTTCGCCCGTCCTGTGGGCCTTCCCAAGTTTTGGGGAGACCTGGGAGTTTCCCC
>JBKCTR010000400.1:0-23369 GCA_046318755.1 Planctomycetaceae bacterium | reverse complement strand
CTGCGGCTCGGCACAACCTGCAGCACCACCACCAGAGACAGCAGCCATCGCCTAAGGATCATCGGGGCACCAGAGAGGGGTTGGAAGAGACGATTCGGGGTGGACCGGGGGGACCGGAACCTCCCGTCTGGTCGAAACACTAAGCCCGGTGTTCGGGCTTCGGTGGATACCCTGTCCACGCGAGGGGTTTCGCCACTTTGCTCTCCTTCCCCTTTTCCAGGGTCGCCAGAACTTCTCGCACGGTCGAGAGGGTGGCCACCTCGCGGGTCAGTTTTTGAATGACTGGAGCGGGAACATTTACGGCTCCCTGGCCGGGGGCCCCCTCCAGGAAGGCCCCTTTCTGGTTGAATACCGCCCAGAAGATCGTTCGTTCGTGAGCCTTGACGGCGTCCCGGATTTTCGTGGCTTCGCCTCCCTTCCCGCGATTGCCATTGACCCGGTACAGATCGGGGCGTTCGAAGATGATCGCCACGACGTTCCAGTCCTTTCCGCCAAAGAGTCCCAACATTTTCCGCTCCTGCGTACAATGAAGTCCACGGTCCGACGAATGACGTAGAGCAGCGAGGGAGTGCGAGGTCGGACCTGCGGCACTTTCCCGCGGGCCGTTTCTACCAGTCGTCCCCCAGGATTTCCATTCCACCAACGTTTTGCCAATTGGTGTCTGTTCACCGACAGTTGGCCGAATGTGGTTCCCCAGACAAGATGCCAAGCCCGTTTGTCGACGGTTTGGTCGAGACATGAACCAGCCGCACGCCAACCATTATTCTTCGGCCTACGGATCCCCCGATACACTGCCGCGCAGTGGTCGTAACAACTCTGGGTTCGCACGGGGCGAACCTTCTGTTGCACCGTTCCCCAATCGTTCCGCAGAGGAGGCGATCCCGCCGTTACCCCCCCGTCGTTCCAGCCTGCTGATCCCGGCGGTGTTGTTCCTCGCCACCTGTTACTCGACCTACCTGCTGGGACGGGATACGTTTCAATCGTACCGACTGACGATGCCCACTCCACTGGGATGGGAAACCCGGGATGATCCACACCGGGGGGGGCTGGAATACTGTATCTCGGTGATGGCGGTGCTGCTGGCCCACGAATTCGGTCACTACCTGCAATCAGTCCGCTATCGCATCGCGGCCAGTCTGCCGTTGTTCATTCCCATGCCCATCAGCCCGTTCGGAACGATGGGAGCGGTCATTCTTCAGCGCGACAACTCGGCTGATCGCCGTCAGATGTTCGACATTGCCATCAGTGGACCCATCGCAGGCATGCTGGTGGCCGTTCCGTTGTGCATCTGGGGGATCCAGCATTCTTACATTATGGACGTCGATCCCAACATTCCCCGAGTCAGCTTCGGCACGCCGTTGCTGCTGGACTGGATGTCTGACTGGATACGCGGGCCCCAGCCCGAAACCCGCAGTCTGACCATAAATCCCCAGCTATTCGCCGGTTGGGTGGGGTTTTTCATCACCGCCCTCAACCTGCTGCCCATCGGTCAGCTCGATGGGGGTCACATTCTGTATTGCCTGGTTCCACGGAAGGCCCCCCGAATCTCGGGGTTGATTTTTGCCGGAGCAGTGCTGGTGGTTTCGCTGGGGGGGGCCTTCTATGACAAGCGTCTCTTTTCATGGACCCTCATGCTGATGCTGCTGTGGCGTATGGGACCTGAGCACCCCCCGACCAGTGACGACACGGTTCCCCTGGGTTGGGGCCGAACCGTTCTCGGTTGGCAGACCCTTGGGTTCATCATCATCGGCTTCACGCCGATCCCCTTCCAATAGGACTGCAGGGAGCCCGGTCTCTCCGATCCGGCGGCTCCCAGCCCGGGATTTATTCCCCGGTTTCCGATTCGGGGGCGACTGTGCGAAACACGGGGGTGGTCGGGGTGGGTAGCCGCAGCCGCTCTTTCTCGAGCCGCTCGGAGAGGAATCTGACCACCACCGGAGCCTGGTGATTGAAGTAGTCCCAACTGTGTCCCCCGGCTCGGGTCTCGAAGTCTTTCTCGAACGGAATGCCGCTCGAACTGAGCTTGCTGGCCAGCCGCTCGATTCCTTCGAACCATTCTGTGTCGGCGGGGTCGCACAGCAGAAACTGGTGACGCGGCCAATTGAGGGGGTGAATCAACACGGTGGCGGTGTCTTGACGGGCTTCCTCTGCTGATTCGTAGAGATCATCCAGGGGGTATCCCTGGCCGTACCAGCGGTGGAAGTCGATCGCCGGTGCCAATGCTGCCACGACGGGAAACTGCTGAGGGGCAAGGTAGGCCAGTTTCAGACCTCCTTGGCCCCCCATGCTGACCCCCAACAGTCCGATCGCCGGCGGTTCGACCTGCAGGTGGACCTTCAGCCATGGCACGACCGCCTCCAGCAGGAATTGGCGGGGAGGTTGCCGTGGATCGAACTCGGTGCACACTCTGTCGCCCCACCAACTGCGCCGGCCCGAGGGACACAGACAGGCCAAACCGTGCCGCTCCAGCTCGGCGGTGTAAACCTGGTTGTCACACAGCGTGAGTTCGCCATGCCCGTGAAGAAACAACACCGTGAACCGGTGGGGTGACGGTCGCTCTGGCACGAATAGATCGGCCCGCTTGCCACCCACCTCGACCTGACGCCACGTCCCCATCTCGCTCCCGTTTCAACCCGCTGGTGCACCTCGCGACCGGCCTTACTTGCCGATGCAAAATCGGCTGAAAATGCGGTCCAGAATGTCATCAGTGTAGACGGCTCCCGTGATTCTGCCCAGCTCCTGCAGTGCCTCACGAATCTCCAGTGCCAACAAGTCTTCATCGCGCTCGGCATGAGCCAGACCGACCGCCCGATTCAGGCTGGCTTCGGCGAGTTCGAGGCTTTCTTTCACGCGGATTGCCGTCGAACCCACGAATTGCCTGCGGTGAGCACCACGTCCCGTCAATCGGCCCGCCACCGCCTTGCGGAGTCGTTGCAGAGAGGTGGCCTCGTGGATCGATACCGGCAGTTTGGCACCCTCTCGCTCCCGGGCTTCCTGCGAACCCAGATCGCTCTTGGTCGTGATCCATAAGACGTTGCCATCGGGCAGGTTGTTCCGTTCATCCCGGGCGCCCCAGGGGGCACAGTCGATGACCAGGTCGGCTTGGGAAAGTTGGCCGGCGCGTTGGGACTGAGCCGCCTTTTCGATGGCATTCCGGGGCAACTCGGTTCCCGCTGTATCCACCAGCACGATCGGCACACCTTCCAGATCCAACTCGGCCGTCAGAAAATCCCGCGTTGTTCCTGGTTCGGCCGAGACCACCGCGGCGAGTCTGCCCGCGAGGGCGTTAAAGAGCGTGCTTTTGCCGGCATTGGGGGGACCAGTCAACACCACCCGCCAGCGGGCTTCGGTCCGCGAGCGTTCTGCCAATTGACGTCGCAGGGGGGCCAGCGTCTGCACTGCCAAATCGAGCCGCCGAGCCAGCTCGCGATGTGCGACGAACTCAATCGGTTCGTCGGCGAAGTCGAGGCCCGCTTCGAGATCGGCCAGCAGGTCGAGCAGGTCGCTGCGCAGAGAGGCCAGGCCCCCCGACAGTCCTCCCGCCAGTTGCCGCAGCGCGGTCCGCAGTTCATCCTCGTCTTGTGCATCAATCACACCCAACACCGCCTCGGCCTGCATCAGGTCGATTCGCCCCGCCAGGAAGGCCCTCAGCGTGAACTCGCCGGGTTCTGCTGGGCGGGCCCCTCTGCGAAAGAGCTCTCCCAGAAGGCCCTCGAGCAGCGGAGGAGACCCCACGGTGTGCAGTTCGGCGAGGCACTCGCCGGTGTAACTGCGGGGACCGGGCCAATAGTGCAGTGCGACAGGGCAGTCCGACCAAAAACCGGAAATTGCAACCGTCCCTTCGCTGCGCCAGGGAATACGTCGCTGTGGAATGGACCCACTCGTGTTGTCATCGCAACGAAACCAGTTGGCGAGGATTTGACCCGTCTGACGGCCGCTGATGCGCACGATTCCGCGCTCACCCGGGCCGGGAGCCGAGGCCAGCGCGGCGATGGTGTCGTCAGGATGCAACCGGTGCTGCATGGGGGTTCAAACGCAGGTGGATGGCATACCGCCGGGTCTCGTGAAACCCATCGGCCTCATAGAGGGCGCGGGCCGGTGCATTGCGGCTTTCCACCGCTACGTGCAGCCGGGTCTTGCCCTGGGCATCGGCAATGCGGCGGGCTTCGGCCAGCAGGAGCCGTGCCACACCCTGTCTGCGGAAGCGGGGAGCCACTCCCAAGTATTGGATTTCCAATTCTTCGGCCCCGCGAGTCTCGCCCAAGAGCAGAATTGCGATTGGTTCAGCAGACGATTGTGGTCGGTACAACCGCCAGAGTTGCGACTGTGGCGGGAAAGAAGCTCCATGCGAGGCCAAAACATCCCGGCCGGTTCGATACGGGCCGACTTCGGGACAATCCTGGGCTTCCTGCTGCGACTGCTCAATGACGGCCGCGAATTGATCCGACAGATCTTCCTGCCAGGGAATGCAGTCCAGACCAGGCAGGCCCGAGAACGGAAACTCCCTTTGCAGCGTGCCCCGGGTCTGCATCAGGCACAGGTCGGCCAGGTGGGGAAAACCGGCGAACGTCAGCCGATCGCGCTCCCCGTACAGGGGGGGATCGACAAACACCACCGAACAGACCATCCCGGCCCGATCGAGTCGTTGAGACAACTCGGTCAGCAAGACTCCCCCCACGCCGTCGGGGGACTCACCCTCGGCCACCGCGGGCAGCCAAACAACCGCCTCGCGTCCCGGTCGTTCAATTCCCAGGACTGCACCCAGCAGACGTTCGGAATGGGATGATCGGGCAACCAACAGGTGCTTCAGGTCGAGCGACTGACATGCGGCCGAATGCAGTGCTTCCCGAACGAGACGCTCGCGCTCGACCTTGGGCCAACGCCCATAGAGCAGGGCGAGGGCCGGTGCGATTTCGCGAACCTCGGCGGGCGACACCTGCAACATTGGGAATCTCTAACGCGGTTATGACTGGGGAAGTCGACAACAGGACGGGGAGCAGGGGAGTGGGCCCGGGGCGCAACTGGGGGCCATTGGCAGGCTGTGTGAATTGCCCCCCACCTGGGCGACGGCCGGCTCACTGAACAGTTTTTGCAGGTGAACATCACCACATTCGGGACAGGCAGGGGACTCGCCCCCACGCACCAGAATTTCAAACTCCTGGGTGCAGGTTTCACAGCGATACTCGAACAGGGGCATGCGGCAGGCTCTTCTTCCAGGACAAGCAGTGTTCGTCAGAACTTTTGGTTTCAGGCTGGTCTGTAACCGCTGCCGGTTACAACAAGCCAACTCACCAGTCAACCAGACCGGCATGATTGTAATCGACGCAGCTGCCGGGGGGAGGGATTACCGGTTGGGGAGTGACCACACAAAGCGAGTTGATCATGGCGGGACACGCTGTAAGCCTTTGCCCAGCGGTCGGTTGTTGCTGGGACCGTAAGGAAAGTCGGGGGCCGGGCCGGGGGTCGGAACGGTGGCAAATCATCTTCTCTGTCCGTCGAATGACAGCATATACTCTCGACGCCACGGATTGGCCCTGGCCTCCTACCGGAAGAGCCCCATGATTTACGACGGTCTGTTGTTGCTGATTCTGCTGTACCACACTTGGCGGGGGGCCGCCCGGGGCGTTACGTGGCAGCTTGCGGGAATTGCTGCAATCCTGCTTTGTTTTCTGTTTGCCGCCCCGCTGTCCATCAGTGTGGCACCCATCATTCAACTGGATCCGCCACTCAACCGGTACGTCGCAATGCTGGCGATTTACCTCGTGTTTTCACTGGGCAGCTTCGCCGTCGCCCGGACCATTCGGGGCCTGCTCGAAACACTGCGATTCCCGGAATACGTCCGCCACCGGGGGGCGGTAATGGGGTTCTTCAAAGGGGCGACACTTTGCCTGATCCTTACCTTTTTCGTGGTCACCATCTCCGAGTCGGCCCGGGAACAAGTTCTTCGCCGTCCGGGAGGGAGGCTGGCAGGATACGTGCTCTACCGAATTGATGGCATTTTGCCGCGGGAATTGCATGCCGTGCTTGCGCCGTATTTCCAAAAGATCGAGGGGGAATTGATTGAGATTGCCGTCGAGGAGGAGCAGCGAGGAAATCAGCCGAATTCCTTCAATCTCCCCTTCGATCTCGATCCCCGGGATGACAGTTCGCATGAAACCGATGGCGACGACCAACAACGCGCCGAGGACCCGTCCGACGCTGACACCGACCTCATCGCCAAGGACGCCAAGAGCCAAGAGCCCACTTCTGATTCGGTAATCCGGCCCGAACAACTCTGGAACAACCTCGCCGGATCGATGGTGGAACGGCTGAAAGGTCAGGTCTCAGAGGCGCTTCGCGGGGCCTTGTCCGGGGGGGGAGGAACGCCGTCTGCCGAGGGACTTGAGTCCACGCAGGATACTGTTCGGCCGGCCATCCCACGTTCGCGCCAGGGAGGTGCTTCACGTCTCGACACACCTGTGATACCCCGGGACCGCCGTCCCACTCTGACCGCCGTCGACGAACCGGAGGTCGACCGACTTTTGGGGGAAATCTGCCTGGCATTCACCGGGCGGGAGGCAACCCGCCAACAACTGCGCCAGCAGGTCTCGGCCCTGCTGGAGGGGGTTCCCGCCACGCTCGCCCGGCAGGCCCTGACCGATTGGAGGGCCGACCTCTATGGAACTTTGCCCGATCCTGATCCGGTGACCGACATCGACACCCCGCTCGAACAGCGGATCTTGCGACAGATTTCGAAGGCCCGCATTTCCCTGCAGGAATTGCCGGACGGTGTGCAATCGCGTCTGAAACGCACCCGCTGAGCCACGGGCAGCACTCGAGTCAACCAGAGATTTGGCACCCAGCGGATCGGTCGTCCAACCGGACCGCCCACTCGGGACCAGAGACCGCTTCGCAGTGGTCTCTGATCGCCGTGGTGGGGTTGGTCTCAGGCCTTCACAGGTTTGTTCTTGAAGCCGTTGATCCGACCATGCACGTCATCCAGCACATAGTGGAAAGCAATCAGGTGCAGTGATTCGACCATACCCATGTCATCGAGTGGGCAATGCAGGCACTGATCGGCAATCTGCCGCAGTGTACCGCCGCTGAATCCCGTAACCCCAAACGTTTCGATGCCATGGGCCTTCGCCCATTCGACCGCCCGAATGATGTTCGGGCTGTTCCCCGAGCCGCTGATGGCAATCAGCAGATCGCCGGGCTCACCGAAGTTCTTCAATTGCTCAGAGAAAATGCGGTCGTAGCTGGTATCGTTCCCCCACGCGAGAATGTAGGGAGTGTTGTCGGTCAGGCTCAGCACCTTCAGCCGCTGCTGCGTCTCGAAATCGAGCACCGTACTCTTTCCCAGGTCTTCACAGAAGTGCGATGCGTTCGCCCCGCTGCCACCGTTTCCAATGATGTACACAAATCGGCGCGACAGGTATCGGCGATAGATCGCGTCGGCGAGGGCCTCGATCTCGGCGTGGTCCAGGCGATCGATCTCCTGGTGAACCCGGTTCAGATAGGTTTTGACATCGACCTTCGCGCCAAACATCGCCATGGGGCGTTCCTTCCCTCGTAGCGGCGTTATCCCGTCAGTTCGGGGGGCCGCTCAATCCACAGCATCCTGTCATCAATCCCGGTTTCCCCGGTTGGCCGAATGCTGGTGAGCCCCGGGGATGAACCCTCAGTGTAGCGGGGGTGGGCGATTGCATACACCCCGTCTCTCGGTTGAGTTGGGCCTAGGCGATGAGTCCAGACACCACCTTCCCCGAGGCGGCGGGCAGTGGCCGGTTCAGCTTGTCGAACAACTCGGTGGCTGGGTCGATCCCGAGCAGCGAAAACATTGTGGCCGCCAGGTCTTCCAGCGGAACGGGATCGCGGTCGGGCAGGGCCCCGGTCTTGTCGGACCGGCCATGGACATAACCCCGCTTCACTCCACCCCCGGCCAGCAACACTGTGTAGCACTGCGGCCAGTGGTCGCGGCTTGTGTTCGCATTCAGCCGGGGTGTCCGGCCGAATTCCCCCATCCAGACCACCAGCGTGGAATCGAGCAACCCCCGGTCGTTGAGATCGTTCAGGAACACTGGCAGTGTGTGGTCGGTCAACGGCAGGTGCCAGGCGTCAAGGATCGGATACTGGCGGGTGTTGTTGAATCCATGCGTATCCCAACCGCCGGTCGTGGTGCTTTGACCGCCGATGTTCGACGAAAAATAGACATTCACAAACCTCACCCCCGCTTCCACCAACCGACGGGCGAGCAGGCAGCCCTGTCCGTAAGTGGTGCGGCCGTACTTTTCGCGGGTCGCCGCACTCTCGGTGGACAGGTCAAACGCCCCCCGCACGCGGGGCGACTGCAGCATGGTCAGAACACGATCGTAATAAGGCTGCAGATCTCCCGGAGGCACTGTCGCCTCGTGGACTTCAGTCTGGCGATTGACCAACTGCTGCAACGCCCGCCGGCTTTGCAGTCGATCAAGGCTGAGATGCGCCGGGAGATTCAACTCGGGAAGTCGAAAGTCATCGCGGTTCGGATCTTCCGTGATCAACAGAGGATCGTGGGTCTTGCCCAGAAAACTCGCATGTTGACCTGGAGTAATCGCCCCATCGCGAATCACATGCGGATAGGCCACGAAGGTCGGCATTCCGTCGCTGTTTGGTGCCAGCCGATCAACCACCGAGCCATACGCCGGAAACAGCTCGATGGTGTCGCGCAGTCGAATGTCGTCGACCGGCGGAGCCCTGCCTGTCAACGCCTGGTACGAGGCTGAGTTGTGGTTCTTCATGGCGTGGTGCACCGTCCGCACCAGCGTGAGCTTGTCGAGGATCTTCGCGGTTTCCGGCAGCCGGTCGCAGATCTCCACTCCGGGCAGGCTGGTGGCGATCGGCGAATACAGACTGCGGATTCCCGCTGGAGCCTGAGGCTTCAGGTCGAATGTGTCGACATGGCTGGGCCCCCCGAATTGGTAGAGAAACACCACCGATTTCGCCCGGGCGCGACCAATGCCGCCAGTCTCTCCGGCCCCCCAGACGCGGCGGCCGGTCAGTCCCAGCAAGCCCGACGCTCCCGCCTGCAACAGCGTTCGCCGCGGCCAGAAAAGTGGGGAGTTAACGCCCTGGAGGGGGGGAAGTTGCGACATGTCAGGCAGCCCAGAGACGCGGGGGAATCCACTTGCCATCATAACTCTCTGATTTGTTGGTCTCCATCCGTCGTGTGGTTCAGTTCTTGAAGAAGCGCCGCAGTTCCCACCAGCCGAGCCCCGATCTCCGTAGAGCGGTGCTTGACCCTGAGAAACGCCGGATCGATACTCACAGTATCCCGAGTGCAGGCATGACATTGGAGTTGTGCCATCACGTGGGGACCCCGGAAGGTTGCACACAGGAGTTCGACGGTGCGCCCATTCTCAATCTGCGGCATGGTCTGGCTGGGCTTGGCGTCGGTGGTCTGGGCCCAAGGTCCAGGAGGCTGGCACAGTCCAGGTGGATACTCCGGGCACGGCCAATGGAACGGCCCCCAGGGTTCGGGGGTCGGCTGGTCGGGAAATTGGACGGGAAACGCCGTGGGGGCCTGGCCCGGTCGGGGTGTGGGCCTGTGGAGTGGAAACGTCGGCTGGCCGAACACTTGGCCCGGCGGTTGGGCGGGGTATTCGTATTGGGGGAACACGGGGGGATGGAATCTGTATTCCGGTCCGGTGGTGAGCTATCCAGCCTGGGGCTATACCTCGGCCGCCCCGATTTTCGTCGATCCGGAAGCGTTGGGATTTGGACCCCGCCCCCCTCGGCTGCTGCCGTTGTTAGGTCCCGAAGTGGGGGACCAGTTGCGCAATCTGGGGCGTGAAGATCTTGTGGCACCCGGCCAGCGGCGTGGTGCAGCGGCTGGAGCTGGGATTGGTGCCGCAGTCGACGGTCTTCCGGAAGGGCAGGCCGGCCCGCCTGTTCAAGCCCTGCCTCCTCAACCGATTCAGGATAATCCACAGTTGTTTTTGAAGCGGTCCAACGCGGAGCAAATGTTGCGGGCTCAGCGGGCTCAAGTGCAGGGAGACCAGCACTTCCAAAGGGCCGACTATTTGTCGGCTGCGGGAAAGTACCGTCAGGCCACTCAGGCGGCAGCCGATTTGCCCGCTCCTCGGATCCGGCTGGGAATGGCACTGGCCGGTCTGGGAGAGTTTCGCGGAGCCGCACGGGCCTTCAAAATGGCCCTGCAGCTCGAGCCAAGGTGGCCCGAGTTGGGTCCCAGCCTTGAAGAACTGTTCGGCCCCGATAACGACATCGCCAAAAACACGCTGATGCAGCGTGCACTCGCCTGGACAAAGGCCGACATTCGTGATCCCGATCGCCTTTTGGTGATGGGAATTCTGCTGTGGTTCAACGAAGACGTCGATGCGGCGCGCAAAGTCTTTGCGACCGCCGTTCAATTGACCGAGGGGGCTTCGCCGGCGGTGGCATTTTTGAAGGTTGGCACAACCGCTTCACCCTCCGTCCCGTTGGCCCCGGCCCCACCCGCAGCGGCCGCGGGGCCTGCGGCTGCAGCGAATGTCGTCCCCCCGGCTCCGACCAACGATGCCCCGATCCCGATGCCCGATTGAGTTGCCAGTAGCAGTCTCGGGTTGTTTCCGAGAAGAGACCGGGGACCGGTTGTTCCCCGACGCAAGGGGTGGGGGACTTCACCCTTCAGAGTGGGCCGGTTTCTGCGTTTCTTCTGGATGCCGTGTGCGGGGTGTAAAGGTGATTGAGATGGCGGTCAGTCATCGGGACAAACTGCCATGTTCCTTGCTGGGCGTGGTGCTGAACCCCAGGTCCCCAGGAGGACGGCTGATCGCTGATGGTCAGGCTGCCAGCGAACGACCGAGTGATGGCGTTCTCTCTTGACCCTTGACGGCAAGCCGTCTCCATTTCTTCGCCTATCAGCCCAACGAATTGGGGGCCAGCTCGCTTGGGCAGCGGACGGGGGGGGCTACAGATTCCCATATGATGCCCTGAGGTCTCGTCACTTCGCGTATTCGATTTCACAGCCCTTGGCGAGGGTGTCGACGGGGGAGACGGGCTTTCCCTCCAGCAGGTTGCGGACTGCATCGGCCACATACTGCCGCTGTACCGCGGTCCCCTTGAGGTCGTCGTCGAACGCCCCCATATATGCGATTTTTCTCGCTTGATCGAGTACAAAAAATTGCGGCGTCACCGTTGCCCCGTATTGTCGACCTGTGAACTGCGACTCATCGATCAAATAGGGCCAGCGGTACATCTTGTCTTTGGCCCGAACCGCCATCCTGTCCAGTCCCTCGGCCGGATTTCGGCTCACACTGATCGCCACGAGTTGCACTTTGTTGGTGCCATACTCCTGGGCGAAGTTCCGCAGTCGGGCCTCGTACTGGTGGGTTGTGGGACAAAGATTCCGCAGGAACACCACCACCAACACCGGAGTCTCGCGATAGTCGGACAAGCTGTGTCGGCGACCATCAATTCCCAACAGACCTTCGAATTCTGGGGCCGGATCGCCCACTGCCACTTCCCGATTGAACTTCGACCGGGAGGCATCCTCCGCCGAGGCGAGCAAAGTCACCCCCAGGCACCCAACCAATCCCACGAGAACCAAGGCCACTCGATGACCAAAAGCAAGGGGCGGAAATTGACGGAACGGGGCGCGGTTGGGCATGGAGTTCACCAAGAGTGAGAGCCATGAGCATACCAGATTCAACCTTGGAAGCCCTCCTGTCGGAGTTTGTCTTGACTCGTGTATCGAAAGGGGAACGGGATCGGTCTCCTGTGATGGGCACTTGGCATCGCACAGCGCGGGACAGCCTTTGCGTTACCAGGTTTCTCTGGATTGCCTGGTTTGCCCATTCGAAGTCGCGCTGACCCACGGAGGGGAAGGGTGGTATCCTCTGGGAGTTCAGTGTCTGTGGTGGCAAGGAGGTCGAGCGAACCATGCGCGTCGTTGGAAAATGCTGGGGGCTGTTCGTTGGGTTCTCGCTGATAGTCGGCTGCCAGAAGTCGACGTCAACCGAGCCAGGAGGCCAGGATGGTACTGGCGGCACGAACGTATCCGTCGCCGGTCAGCCAACGGGGAAGTCAACTCAGGTTGCGGTTCCGCCAGCAGCGACACCCGACGCCGCCGTGCAGACGGTTTTGGAGGGAATTGAACGCAAGGAACTGACGGCACTTTGGAACTTTCTGCCAGCCAGTTATCAGCGGGATCTGCAGACCTTGGTTCGGCAGACCGGCGAGCGGATGGATCCAGAGGTCTGGGACCGTTCCATGTCAGTTGTGCGGCACGCGGCCCAGGTCATGAAGTCAAAGGAGAAGTGGCTGCAGACACCGGCCGCGAACGAACCTCCTGTCACTGGTCCGGCCGCGCAATTGGGACCTGTCAACTACGCCCAGTTGGCCCAGCTGCTGGAGTTGCTGGCCGACAGTGAGTTGGGCCAAACCGAAACGCTGAAGACGCTGGACCTGGGGGCCTGGACCGGCAAGGTGGGGCGGCCACTCTTGGAACAGATCTCGGTGTTCGCGCGGCGGATGCCGGCCGATCCTCTGGCCCGGACCCTCACCGGTTTGCAGGACCTGAAGTTCCGGTCGCGGGATGTGAAGGACGACTCGGCTACGGTGGAGATTCTCATTCCCAACGAACCTGCCGTGGAGGTTTCCTACGTCAAAGTCGATGGAAAATGGATTCCTGTGGATCTCGCGAATGGGTGGATTGAAGGATTGGGGCAGGCCCAGGCTCGCCTGGCGGTGTTGCTTGCACCTGACAATCTCGCGACGGTGAAGCCCCAATTGCTGACGGGGTTGAACGTGATGGATGATTGGCTGAAGCGTCTGGAAGAGGCACCCTCCAAAGAGGCCTTCGATTTCGCCTGGTCCCAGGGGCTGCAGAATGTGATCACGGTGGCCTCGAGTCTGGGGCCAAACCAACCGATCGACGAGACGATGGATGAGACCGATCCGGCCACGGAAACCGAAATTCCCGTGGTCAAAATTGTGGTGCGGGGCGAATTGACCTTCGACCAGCAGGACGAACTTCTGGAAAGAGTCGCGGGACAGGCCGATGATCGAACAGGCTCTTTGCGGGAAATTTCGGCCACCAAACGGGAGGTGACGATTTTGTTGGGGCCCGTCGCCGACGTGGAGGCATTCGCCAAAAAACTGGACATGCTGGACATCTCGAAAGTGGATCAGTCAACCCGTATGATCTGGGCTGTTCCGAAGTGATCGACTGTGCGGATGTCAGAGTGGATTGATTCGTGCTTGGTCGTCGGGACAGCGGTACAGGGCGGCGGGTGGTCCGCCGAGGCCTGTCCGTGAGGCATGCTCCCTGCTGGCGACGAATGCGATGGCGAAATCCTCTGATGGATTCCAGATCGAGTGGCACGGCAATTGTGTCGTGATCACTCCCACCACAGACATTGAACATCTGCGGTGGGACATCATTGACACGGCGGCCCAGATCGTGATGTCGCCCCTCAAGAAGACCAAGAATCCCACCGTGGTCTTTGACCTGTCCAAGGTGGCCTTTTTTGGGTCGGTGTTCCTGGCACTTCTGCTCAAGTGCCACAAATACGTGAAGGAACGCGGGGGGGAAATGGTTTTGGCCGCCCCTTCCCAAATGGCCCGCGAACTGCTCTCGGTCACGGCACTCGACACGCTCTGGGCCATCTACGACACCACCGATGAGGCGGTTGCGGCCCTTGAGATCTGATTTTGTTGGTCCCCGGTGGTTGGTCCCCCCCTCACGCGATTGGTTCGCGAGGTGAAAGATCATGATTTGCAGTCGATGCTTTCGCGGTGGCGGGGTTGTGGTGCTGGGGGCCGCTTTGGCGGGATTGCTCATCTCTCGGGCGATTCCCTTGTGGGCCCAGGACGATTCTGGTTTCGTTCGCCTTTTCGATGGTCAAACATTGGATGGTTGGGAGGGGGATCAAACCTTGTGGAAAGTTGTCGGGAAGGAAATTGTGGGTGATTCACCTGGCATCCCACACAACCAGTTTCTGGCGACGCGCAAAACTTATGGCAATTTCGAGCTGCAGCTCGAGTTTCGTCTGGTGGGGGGCAAGGGCAACTCCGGTGTGCAGTTCCGCTCGAAGCGTGTCACCGACAGTAGCGAGGTCTCTGGTTACCAGGCCGACATTGGCGAGCAGTATTGGGGTTGCCTCTACGACGAAAGCCGCAGAAACAAGGTTCTGGCACAGGCCCCCGCCGCTTTGGCCGACAAGCTGAAAAAAGATGACTGGAACACATACACGATCCGCGCTGTCGGGCCCCGGATCACTCTGGCAATCAATGGATTGAAAACCGTTGACTACACCGAGCCCGACTCCGACATCCCACGCAGTGGAGTCATTGCGCTTCAGGTGCACAGCGGCCCTCCCTTGCGGGTGGCGTTCCGCAACATCCGGATCAAGGAACTGCCGGTGGATTCCCGGTAATCTGCCTGACAGAGGGGCCGCTGTTCATATGAGTCCCGATCCGGCGGACACCTTCGCCGACTTTGCTTCGAACCACCAAGGAGTTCGCTGACAACATGCTGCATCTGGTGATTATGGCGGGGGGCAGCGGAACGCGCTTCTGGCCCGAGAGCCGTCGGGGCCGTCCCAAGCAGTTCCTCACTCTTGCGGGGGAAGAATCGCTCATCCAACAAGCGGCCCATCGGGTGCGTCCACTGATCAACGCCGAGCAAACCTGGGTGGTGACCGGGGCAGGCCATGCTTCGGAAACGCGGCATCAACTGCCCGACATCCCCCCGGCTCAGGTGCTGCTCGAGCCGTGTGCCCGCAATACGGCTCCCTGTCTCGGGCTGGCCGCGCTGGCTGTGCTGCAGCATGATCCCCAGGCCACATTGCTTGTGACCCCGGCCGACCATCTCATCCGTCCCGCCGAGGTGTTCCGGAAGACGGTTGCCGACGGAGCAGCGCTGCTCGACCGCCATCCCGAAGCCAGTGTGCTGATTGGAATCAAACCGACCTATCCCGCCGAGGGCTACGGCTACATCGAACGGGGGGCCGAGTTCCCAGGGGGCTACCAGGTTGCCCGTTTCCGTGAAAAGCCAAACCGCGAGACGGCAAACGAATTCCTGAGGACCGGCCGATTTTATTGGAACTCAGGGATTTTTCTCTGGAAGGCGGCTCGCCTGTTGGAGCTGTTGCAGCAACATCAGCCCGCGATTGTCCAGGGGCTCGACCGCCTGCGTCCGGTGTGGGGGACCGCGGACTGGAACGTCGCGCTCTCCGAGGAGTTTCCCCGGATGCCTTCGATTTCGATCGACTATGCCGTGTTGGAGCCGGCGGCCAGCCAGGGCAAAGTGTATGTCATTCCTGCGGGTTTCGACTGGGACGATGTGGGAAGCTGGCAGTCATTGCCCGCGGTGTTGGGGAAGGATGCCGTCGGAAACACGACCACAGGTCCCACCTGCGTCCTCGATTCCAGCGGCTGCGTCATCCGGACGACGGCTGATCACCTGGTGGCGACCATCGGGTTGCGGGACTGCGTTGTGGTGCATACGCCCGACGCCACACTGGTGGCCCCCCGCGATGACGAACAATCCCTCCGCAAGTTGGTGGCCCTGCTCGAAGAGCGTGGGTTGTCGCAGTACCTCTGACTTGCTCGCGAAAGACTGGCACTGTGGCCGAACTTCCCCGACGTGGTGCCCTCTTGGGGCTCGATTATGGCACCAAGCGGTTTGGTGTGGCGGTTTCAACCCCCGATCAGACCATTTCCTCCCCCTTGGCGATCTGCAATCGACGTGAACCGGAGGAGGATGCCGAGTTTCTGCGGTCCAAAGTGGCCGCCTATCAAGCCGTGGGACTGGTGGTGGGCCTGCCGGTCCACATGAGGGGCGATGAAGGGGGGAAGGCGCGTGAGGCCCGGGAGTTTGGGGAATGGGCCAGCGCCGTGACGGGGCTGCCCGTCGTCTACCACGACGAACGCTTCTCCACCGCGTTCGCCGAGTATCACCTGATGCTCGCCGGCCTGACCGAAAAGCAGCGCAAGTCCAAAATGGACAAGTTGGCAGCGCAATTCATTCTCGCTTCATTTCTCGATCGGCGAAGATCCGAAATCCCCACCTGAGCGGAGCGTGGTTCAACGGCCATTCGCCTTGGTGGGCGACCGATTCTCATTCCCTCAAAAACCAGGCGGCGGTCGATTGCACAGCAGCGGGCGACAGCCGCTCTGGTCCGGTGAGGCGGGAAAACTCCGGGCTTATTTGACCACAACCGCCTTCCCGGTCAGAGCACTCTTGGCCTCGAGATGACACAGCTTGAGGGCATCCCGGGCGAGTTCCCCGGAGAGCAGCGGGGGGCACTTCCCTTCCTCAATCCCTTTCACCGCCGCCTGAATCTCGGCGGTGAACGCCGCGCACCATTCCATGCCTCCCTTCAACACCGGATTCGTCGCCTTCCCGTCGTTGGTCACCACCGTGAGCGGTCGATTGACCACCGGCTGTCCAGCAAGGGTGTTGAAGTCGAACAGCAACGTCCCCTTTTCGAGATAGATCTCGTAGCCGTGGGCGAAGGCTAAACCCTTCGCGGCGATTCCGCCCATGGTGCAGGCCACGGCCAGCGACCGGTCGGGATAGAGATATTGGGTTTCGAGGTGCTGCGCCCAGCCCTGTTCGATCACTCCCCTCGAGTGCACCGCCTCGGGGACGCCGCACAGCAGACTGATAAAATGCGTGTCGTGGATGTGCAGGTCGACTCCGGGGCCACCGGTCTTCGAGAGATCGGCCATGTCGGCTGACCAATCGGGAGTGCAGATCACCCGGCGGAAGTGGGCGGCTCGCAGCTTGCCATACTTGCCGCTGTGCACGGTGTCGGTCACGTACTTGAACTCGGGAAAGAACGGCAGCACATGGGCGACCATCAGCATTCGTCCCGCCTTCTGGGCGGCTGCCACCATTCGGTCAGCCGCCTTGAGGTCGACGGCGATCGGCTTCTCGACCAGCACGTGTTTCCCCGCCTTCAGTGCCGCGGTCACCACCTGCTCGTGCTGGTCATTCGGCAGGCAGACGTCGACGAGGTCAATCTCGGGGTCCTTGAGCAGATCGCGATAATCGGCATGGGCCGCGACCTTCAGTTTTTTCAGGTCCACATGCCCTCCGCGCGGACCAAAGTTCCCCTGGATGCTGGTCCAGTCACCCGCCAGTTTCTTTTGGTCGCGGGTGGCGATGGCCACCACCTTGCCCCCCTTGACCTTGCGGGCTCCCTCGAAGTGGGTCATGCCCATGAAACCGAGGCCAATCAAGCCGATCCGCACCATGACACGCCGTCCTGAAATCGAAGAGGGGAATCCGGTCCAACGTCCGGCCTGCGAGGGACGATACCCACCGGCCCGCGAACCCCGCAACTCTGGCAGCCTACTGATTCGGAAATGTGTTTCCCGACCGCTTGTCGGCCCGCCGGTTTTCCCCGTAAACTCGTTTCCACTCCGGAAAAATGGCCCGGAGATCCGCCATGTACCACCGGCCTCCGGGAGCCTGCTCCCGTGGTTGGGCGATCCCTCCGAACAGCGCTGGAGGGCGGGGTGCGTCGTGGGCCTGGGCCGAACTCTGTTCGCTTTCTGCTGGTGGAACCCATGCCTGCCCCGCTTCGCCGTTTCGCAGTTGTTCCCCTTGCTTTGATGGTTCTGTGGGGAGCGGCCACTCTGCCTGCCGCACAAGACCCACCCGCGCCGGAGAAAGTCGAAGCGGGCGTGCTGCCCAAGGGAGCCAAGGGCCAACCGCTCAATCTCGACTTTGAAACGGGAACTCTGCAAGACTGGACTGCCGACGGCGAAGCCTTCAAAGGGCAGCCCGTGAAGGGGGATGCCGTGTTCGCCCGCCGCAAGGATATGAAGAGCGAGCACACCGGAACCTTCTGGGTGGGGACCTACGAAAACAAAGTGGGAGATGGTCCAACGGGGACCCTTTCCTCGGTCCCGTTTGAGGTGACGCATCCCTGGGCGGCGTTTCTGATTGCGGGAGGAGCCACTGATGAGACCTGTGTCGAGATCGTTCGGGCAGACACCCAGGAGGTCATCCACCGGGCTGTGGGAACCCAAATCGAGAATCTGCGGCGGGCAGTGGTCGACCTGCAAAAACATCGCGGCAGGCAGATCTTCATCCGCCTGGTGGATCGGGGGACCGGTGGCTGGGGCCATCTCAACTTCGATGACTTTCGATTCTTCCAGGAAAAGCCCTGGCTGCCACCCCAGCGGCCCGCAGATCTCCTCGAATTCGCCGGGCTCTCACCAGAGGATGCCGCCCGGGTCATGACGGTTCCCCAAGGCTTCCGGGTCACCGCGTTCGCCGGTGAACCCGACGTCCAGCAGCCGATCGCGATGACCATCGACGCCCGGGGCCGGTTGTGGGTCGCCGAGGCGTATGCCTACCCCGTGCGGGTCAAGCCCGAAGAGGCCCGCGACCGCATCCTGATCTTCGAAGACGTCGATGGGGATGGGAAGTTCGACAAGCGGACCATCTTCGCCGACAAGCTCAATCTCGTCAGTGGTATCGAAGTGGGGTTTGGAGGAGTCTGGGTGGGGGCCGCCCCCGAGTTCCTGTTTATTCCGGACCGGGATGGCAACGATGTTCCTGATGGTCCCCCCGAGGTTCTGCTCGATGGCTGGGGCTACCAGGACACACACGAAACTCTCAACTCGTTCATTTGGGGCCCCGATGGTTGGCTCTATGGCTGCCATGGCGTCTTCACGCATTCCAAAGTGGGGAAACCCGGGGCCACGGACGATGACCGCACCCGCCTCAACGCCGGCATCTGGCGATACCACCCCATCCGGCATCAGTTCGAAGTCTTCGCCTACGGCACCAGCAATCCCTGGGGAGTCGATTTCAACGACCAGGGGCAGTGCTTCCTGACCTGCTGCGTGATCCCCCATCTGTTCCACATGGTTCAGGGAGCCCGCTACCTGCGACAGGGGGGTGAGCACTTCCAGAAACATACCTATGCCGACATTGGTACCATCGCCAACCACCGGCACTGGGTGGGAAATCAATGGAATGAGGCGGATCGAGCCCGGTCAGATACCAACGGTGGCGGTCACGCCCACGCCGGAGCGATGATCTACCTCGGTGGCACCTGGCCGGCAGAATTCCGGAACCAGCTCTTCATGAATAACATCCACGGCGCGCGGCTCAATCTCGACAAGCTGACGCCACGGGGATCAGGATACGAGGGAGATGGACTCCCCGATTTTTGTCGTACCAATGACCTGTGGTCACAGATTCTGTACCTGCGGTACGGCCCTGATGGCCAGGTCTACATGATCGACTGGTATGACCGAAACCAGTGCCATCACGGCAATGTGCCGGGCCACGATCGCTCGAACGGACGCATCTTCAAAATCAGCTACGGCACTTCGCGTGGCGAGCCGGTCGACCTGAACAAGGCAAACGATGACCAGTTGGTGCAGTTCCAGTTGCACGAGAATGACTGGTACGTGCGTACGGCCCGGCGGCTGTTGCAAGAGCGGGCGGCGGCAGGCGGGTTGTCGGAAAGTGCCCGCGATGGGCTGCGGAAAATTGCACTCGGGCACGCCGATCCGACCCGCCGCCTGCGGGCTCAGTGGGCCTTGCATGTCACCGGCGGAGTACCCCCGGAAGTGGCGGTGAAATTGATGTCCGATGCGGATCCTTACGTGCGCGGGTGGATGGTGCAGTTGTGGTGTGAAGATGCTCCCGGGGCGGATGTTCCCGGCCGTCTTGCACAGCTGGCGGCACAGGATCCTTCGCCGGTGGTGCGGTTGTACGTGGCTTCAGCTCTGCAGCGGCTGCCGCTCGAACAGCGGTGGGAAGCAGTGCAGGGGCTGCTGTCGCATGCCGACGATGTGGGCGATCACAACCTGCCGCTGATGAACTGGTACGCGTCCGAGCCACTCGCCGAGGTGGATGCCTCGCGGGCTCTCGCCCTGACGGCACAAGGCAAGTTTCCGCTGGTGCATGAATTCATGATCCGGCGGATTGGCTCGTTGGGAACCCCCGAATCTCTCGATCAACTCGTGAGCGCCCTGGGGAAGACGACCGACAATGAGATCCGCCGTCGCTACCTCTCGGGATTGCAGGCGGCCCTGAAGGGACGCCGCCGGGTGGAGATGCCCGCCGGTTGGAGCCAGGTGCGAGCCGGGCTCGAGGCGAGTCCGGTCGCTGAGTTGCGCAATCTCGCCTTCGGCTTGTCGGCGAAGTTTGGCGACCCGGCGGTCTTCGGCAAGATGCGGGGAGCGGTAGCGGATCGCAAAGTCCCGTTGGCCGAGCGTCAGAGTTACCTGGATGCGCTCGTGGCAGCGAAGGATCCGCAGTTGGCTCCGGTTTTGAGGCAGCTTCTCGATGATGACGAACTGCGGAGCGCGGCGATTCGGGGTCTGGCGGGTTATGACGATGGCCCCACTCCCGCGCTGCTGCTTGAGCGGTATACCAAGCTGCCCCCCGGTGAGCGGCGTGATGTTTTGTCGACGCTGACCTCCCGCGCCGGATACGCCGTTGCGCTGCTGGATGCGATTGGCGAAAAGCGGTTGCCTGCCACCGATTTGACCGCCGATTTCGTACGGCAGTTGCGGAACCTCAAGAACGACGCCCTCAATGCAAAAATCGAGCAGCATGGGGGGGTGGTCCGCGACACGCCGGAGGAGAAAGCCAAGTTGATCAGCCACTTCAAGGAACTGATCAGCGCCCAACCCGCGAAAGAAGAAGAGCTCCCGCGTGGTCGGGCCGTCTTCGCCAAGGTCTGCCAGCAATGTCATACATTGTTTGGCAGTGGCGGAAAGGTGGGACCCGAGTTGACCGGTTCGAACCGTGCCAATCTCGATTACCTGCTCTCGAATGTGGTGGATCCCTCAGCAGTTCTGGCTCGTGAGTACACTCCCCGAATCATTGCGACGCAGGGGGGCCGGGTCATCACCGGTTTGGTCAAGGAGGAGACCGCTCAGGCGGTGACCGTGATGACCGCCAACGAGACCATTGTGCTGCCCAAGGACGAAATCGAAGAGATGAAGCCCTCGGACAAGTCGATGATGCCCGACGATCTGCTCAAGCCTCTTTCGGAAGACGATGTGCGGGCGTTGGCAGGCTACCTCGCCAGTCCCCGGCAGGTCGCGCTTCTGGCGACGGCCGACACAGTCGCGTCGTTCTTCAATGGCAAAACGATCGACGGTTGGCTGGGGAAGCCCGAACTGTGGTCGGTTGAGAATGGCGAAATTGTGGGACGCAGTCCGGGCCTGAAACGGAATGAATTCCTCATCAGCCAGATGCTGGTGGGAGACTTCACCCTGACCTTCGAAGTGAAGCTGTCCCCCAACAGCGAGAACAGCGGCGTCCAGTTTCGCAGTCAGCCACTGCCTGAGGGAGAGGTCAAGGGTTACCAGGCCGATATTGGCAAGGGCTGGTGGGGCAAACTCTACGAAGAGCATGGCCGGGCTCTGCTGTGGGACAAACCGGGTGATGCCTTTGTCCGTGTCGAAGATTGGAATCGCTATCGCATCGAGGCCCAGGGGAGTCGGATCCGAACTTTCATTAATGATCAGCCTTGCGTTGATCTCGACGATCCCGAGGGGGCCCGGCGCGGTATCATCGCCCTGCAACTCCATTCGGGAGGTGCGCTGGAGGTGCGGTTCCGTGCCCTGGAACTCAAGCTGGAGTAGTCGTATTGGATTATCCCGGTGAGTGTGGGCTCTCCCGCAGGGCATGAGCTGTTACTCACCGGTGGCAGTGGCTGAAAAGATCGTCCTCCACCCTGCCCACGGAATGGTCTGGTTCGACCATTCCGTGGGCTCCTGACGAGAGTAGGTGGGCTGATGAGTTCTTCCGGATGTCTGCGAATGGGCCGGTGGCTGGCTGGGGCCGGGGGCTGTCTCATGGTTTCGGCGGCAATGCTGTGGGCCGATGAGGCCGGACCGGGATGGAAGAAACACACACTCAACGACCAGTCTCCCTACGAGGCATGCGGAGTGGCCGACTTCAACGGCGACGGCAGGCTCGATGTCTTCTGCGGGGATTCGTGGTACGAAGCACCGAAATGGACCCGACACCGCGTGCGGTCGGTTCCCGCCGCCGAACAGAATCCGCATTATCATGAAGACTTTTGTGATGCTCCGCTTGATGTGAATGGAGATGGCCGTCCCGACATCGTCACCTGCAATTACTTTGGCCGCCGGGTCGGCTGGGTCGAAAATCCCGGAGGAACCGCCACCGGTCCCTGGACCGAACACGAGATCGATTTGCCCGGCTCCATGGAGACCGGCGAACTGCTCGATCTGACGGGAGATGGTCAGCCCGAGTTTCTACCCAACGTTGGGGGGCGGGTTGTGTTTTATGAGTTGCGAAAGAAGCAGCCGGAAGTTGTCTGGAAGAAACATGATCTGGGAGCCGAGGGGGCCGGGCACGGCGTCGGAGCGGGCGACATCAATGGCGACGGACGGGTTGATGTGATCACCCCCAAGGGATGGTACGAACAGCCGGCAGAAGGAACTGTGTGGACGTTTCACGCCGAATTCGAGCTGGGGACTGCCAGCGTGCTGATTCCGGGCCGGGATGTTGATGGTGATGGATTGACCGACGTGGTGTGGGGGTTGGGACATGCCTTCGGTCTGCATTGGCTGCGCCAGTCTCGTGGTGCTGATGGTTCCCGCTTCTGGAAGAAAGAACTCATCGACGACACCTTCTCTCAAGTCCACACCGTGGTATTCGCCGACCTCGATGGAGGCGGAGAGCCAGCGCTGGTGACCGGGAAGCGGGTTTACGCCCATGAGGTCGAGCCGGGAGATGTTGCGGCGCCCGAGGTGCTCGCTTTCCGGTATGACCGGAAGCTCGGGAGGTGGAACAAGCAGACGATCTATCGGGGAAGTCCCGCGGAGAACGCACCGGCCCAAGCCAAAGACCGGTGGGCGCTGAAAGACTTTGCACGAGGCACCGCTGGTACGGGGCTGCAGATCGCAGTCCGGGACATCGATGGAGACGGAGATTTCGACTTGGTTTGCCCCGGCAAATCGGGACTGTACCTTTTCGAAAACCTGCGGCGGTGATCCTCGGAGGCGACTTCCGGGTTGTTCCACATGCGTCGCGGGTGTCTTGGTTTGGACAGATCCGGCGACGCAGAGACCGGTGGGGAGAGGGGAGAGGCTTGAGTCGAACCGCCACCATTGTGTGTTCGTGTGTCAACTCGCAAGACTGTCGGCGGAAACCGTCGATGCCTGGGGGGCGACTTCGGACTGTTATGAGTTCGATTTCTGTTGACAGTTCTCGCGTCTTACAAGTCCGTTGAGTTGAAGGGGTCTGTCATGTCAGTGCAGTCTTTGGACTACAAGATCCTGGGTGCGGAACTTCAGATCGTCGAGATCACGCTGAAGCCGGGGCAAACGGTCATTGCGGAAGCGGGTTGCATGAATTACATGGAGCCCGATATTGAGCACGAATCCAAACT
>JBKCTR010000399.1:0-18050 GCA_046318755.1 Planctomycetaceae bacterium | reverse complement strand
TGCCCATTGCGGGCACGTACTGGGGTCCGAACCAGGGAAGTACTCCGACCTGGCAGACCAACGCCTGCGTTGGTTGGCAGGTGCGGTGTCTCCCGTTCATGGACCAAAGCGCCATCTACAACGAGTTGGACTGGAAGACTGCCTTGCCGGCGTCCCGGTATGAGCCGGGCAATCCCCCCGGGTTTGTGCCGACCCAGATCCTCTCGGACGGCCGTCCCGCCCGCGATCATCAGATGCCCTACGCCCGGTGTCCGTCCGACATTGGTGAAAACGACAAGATCGGTGGCTGGGCTCAGTCGAACTATACAGGATCCCCGGGATCTCAGCGCTTCAACTCCGTGGATGGAGCGTGCAATCCCTACCTGCAGTTCATCCAACCGCTGCCCGCCGGCAACAACCACTTTGCCGACACCACCAATCCCGCCAATCTCTCCGGTCTGTTCAGCCGCTTGGGCTGCACGATCAAGTTGGCCGACATCACCGATGGAACGTCGAACACGATTGCCGTCGGCGAGACCCTGCCAGACTGCTCGGATCACACCGCCGGTTGGTGGCTCTACAATGGTCACAGCAACACCCACGCGTCGACCGCGGTCGTGATCAACGACATGACGACGTGCGACCGCAAAGCGCCGACTCAGATTCGGTGGCCCTCCTGCACGGCCAAGAGCAACTGGAACATTTCTCACGGGTTCCGTTCGCGGCACACCGGTGGGGCGCACTTCCTGTTCGCCGACAGCACCGTGCGGTTCATCAGCGAGAACATCAACCACCAGACCTATCAGGGTTTGGGCGGTCGTGGCGACAACATGACCTTGGGTGAGTTCTAATCAACAAATGTTTAGGGGATGCATCCCCAGACAGTGGCTGATGTGATTTCAGTTCGTTTTGATCGCCCGCCTTCCTCTGGAGGGCGGGCGATTTGTTTCTTAGTGCGAAGATGACTCAACCATGAAAAGCATCCTGTTCCTGACGCGGTTCTCCGCGATGCTGCTACTGGTGATTGGGTGTGTCGGATGTGGTGGCGGAAGTTCGGGCCCGACGCTCTATCCGGTCACCGGAACCGTGACCTACCAAGGCAAGCCCCTGGCCGGCGCGCGGATCACCTTTATTCCGGAAAAGGAAGGGGCCAGCGCCTTCTCCTTGAGCGACTCTTCCGGAAAGTTCACGATGAAGACGGGAGTCGATGCGGGGGTGGCCTCGGGCCCCGCGAAAGTGACAGTTGCCCTCATGGATTCGGGTTCGGGCGGCGGACTGGCAGTCGACATGAAGCCCGAAGACATGCAGAAACTCGCCATGGAAGGAAAGCTGCAGTCCGCGCTGCAGGCTCAGGAAAAGGGGTCGCTGCTGCCCGCCAAATACAGCAAGTCAGACTCCACCCCCCTGACGTTGGACGTCAAGAAGGAGAACAACAACTTCCTGATTGAGCTGACAGACTGAACGGGAGCCCCTGGTCATGTACCGGCCTTCGAATCGTGTGCTGCGCTGGAGTGCCGCACTGGCCGGGATGGCCTTGCTCTGGGGCGTCTTCCAGTGGCGCCCGTTGTATGTTTCCTGGAAACTGAATTCGGCCAAGGCCTTGATGGACCTGGGAGATTCCTCCCGTGTCCGCGAGGCCTTGGCCGTTTTGCGTTCTCTGGAAGGAGTCGAGCGCCCCGATCGTCCCGATCTGCTGTTCCAAATGGGGCGCGCTCTGCGTCGAAATGGCGAACTGAAACCGGCCTTTGCCAGGTTTCGGCAGGCGCAGGCTATCGGGTGGCCAGCCCGGGAGATTGAGGAACAGGTCCAGCTGGGAATGTTTCAGGGAGGGCGTTTTGATCAACCAGGCCCCACCCTGGATCAATTGATTGCCCGCAATAACAGCGATCCGTTCGCCTATGAGCTTTACGAATCGTTGTCAAAGGGATACCTGCATGCCTATCGCTTTCTCGATGCCCAACGGACACTCAGCTTTTGGATCGATTGGCGCCCCCAGGACGCCGAGCCCCGCCTCTGGAGGGCTGGAATCTGGGAGAAAATGGACAAGTGGGAACAGGCGGTGGAGGAGTACCAGGGAATCCTGAAGCACAATCCGAAGCACTACGACGCCCAACTGTCGATTGCCCGGGTCCAGATGTCCCACCTCAACAGCGTGGATGCGGCCCGTGCCGGTTTTGAGCAATGCCTCTCCCAGCGCCCGGACGATGTCGGGGCCATTCTCGGATTGGCCGAGTGCGAACGACGGCTGGCCGAACCCGACGCGGCCGAAGCCCGCCTGCGGGCGCTCGAACAACGCGATCTCAGTGACGAACAATAGTCGGGGGTCTGGATGCATCTCGGCCAGATCCTCATGGAACGCCGGCATCTTCCCGAAGCGATCGAACTTTTGAATCGGGTGGTCGTCGCGGAACCGCATAACAGCACGGCCATGTACACCCTCGGCCTGGCGTATGCCTCGGATGGCCGGCAAGCGGAGGCCGAGACAATGTTTCAGGCCTCAAAGAAACTCGACGAGCAATTCACCCGCCTGACAGACATCACCATCATCCTGGCCTCACAACCCAACCAGCCCGATCTGCGCTGGGAGGCGGGACAAATCCTGATGGATCAGGGGCTGCACCGGGAAGGGGCCGACTGGATGGCCACCGCGCTGATGTTCGACCCCAACCATCTCAAGACACACCGCTCGCTCGCCAGATACTACGCGGAGATCGTGCACGATCCGCAACTGGCCGCCAAGCACCAAGGCAAGGTTGCTGAACTCGCCCCTGCGGACAAGACCCATTCCGAAGCTTCGCCGGAGACACCCCCGCCGGTCGATTCCCCCCGTTCTCCGGCGGACAAACCAGCCTCTTCCTGAAGTCTCGCAGGGCCTGCGAGTCTCTGAGCCGTCGGCCATCACGGATCTTCACCCAGCCTGCCGCATGATGACCGCACTCACCGCGGGGACCGAACACCTCTCTGATCCCGAGCCGCGGGTGTCGTTGGCCGCCGTGCTTCGGCGGGGACTCGATCTGGGAGCGTCTGATATTCATCTCGCTTCGGGATTGCCCCCTTATTACCGGGTGCATGGCGAACTGGGTCCCGATCGCCAGGCCACATCACTCCAAGCGGAATGTCTTCGCTCGTTGGCCCGCGAACTGCTGACTCAAGCCCGACGTGGTCCACTGCCCGATCGGGGTTCCGTCGACGGAGCCATTTCGGGCCCAGGGGACGTTCGCTTTCGATTCAACCTCTTTCTCAAGCAAAATGAGTGGGCGATTGCCCTGCGCCGTCTCGAACATCGGTTTCACAGTCTGGCCGAACTGGGATTGCCACTCGATCTCTATCATCTCTGTCACCTGCACGATGGTCTGATCCTGGTGGCCGGCCCCACGGGGGCTGGCAAGAGCACCACCCTCGCGGCCCTGATCGACCAGATCAACCAGACCCGCCGGGGTCACATCATCACCCTCGAAGATCCGATCGAATACCTGCATCCGCCGCAGGCCTGCCTCGTCAGCCAACGACAGATCGGCGCTGATGCGGAGGACTTTCATGAAGGCCTCGTGGCGGCCCTCCGGCAGGATCCGGACGTCATCCTGCTGGGTGAGATTCGCGATCTGGCCACAATGCGGGCCGCCCTTTCCGCGGCCGAGACCGGCCACCTCGTGCTGACCACGATCCATGCCGCAGATACCTCGGGGGCCATTGAGCGACTGGTCGCGAGCTTTCCCGCGGACGAGCAACCGGGCGTCCGCCAGCAACTCGCACTGGTGCTCCGGGGGGTCATCGCGCAACAGTTGCTTCTGGCCGATGGCCCCAATCGCAACTCCCGGGCCCCCCGTGTTCCGGTGGTGGAAGTATTGATGGTCAACCATGGCGTCGCCCACCTGATTGCCTCTGGCAAAACCACGCAGCTCCCCACCGCCATTGAAACCGGGGCTGCCGAAGGGATGCAGTCGTTCGATGCCCATCTGGCCCAACTCTGGGGGGCCGAGCTGATCACGGAAACCACCGCCCTGCAGCGCGCCCGCGATCCCCAGTCACTCCGAGACCGACACCGGTTGCTGCGTACCGCTGGACGTCGCTAGGCAATGCCCGGACGGGGCTTGATACTCTCCGCGAGATCGCACGCTCGCCGCCTGACCGACAGGTCCTCAGGGAGAAGACTGCAGCAGAGTGCGGATGTGGTCGACAAGCTGAGACTCCGGAACCTGGCTCTGGCTGCCCGCTCGCAAATCCTTGACCTGCCAGACACCCGCGGCGAATTCATCCGACCCGGCAATCACTGCCAGGCGAAAACCCTTTTTGTCGGCGTATTTCAATTGCTTCCCAACCCCGCGCGCATCGGGGAACACCTCGGTATTGAGACCCGCCTGCCGCAGCAACCGGCCGATGCGGGTGTACTCTCCAACCTTGGTTTCATCGAATTGAGTCACCAGTACGGGTGCGGGGGTTGAGGCCTGGGCGATCATCCCGAAACTCTCCATGGCCGCCAGCAGGCGATCGAGCCCCAGGCTGGCCCCCACTCCTGGCAGTTTTTGCGAGGTGAACAGGCCGGCCAGATTGTCGTAGCGGCCTCCGGAACAGATGCTGCCGATCTTCGGATCGTCGGTCAGAAACGTCTCGTAAATCGTTCCGGTGTAATAATCGAGTCCCCGGGCAATCGAAACATCGAGGGCTACCCGGTCCGCGGGAATGCCAGCCTGGTTCACAACGTGGAACAACTCGCGCAACCGAGCCACCCCCAGTTCGCCAGTCGCATTACCCGCCAACATCCCCTGAAGCCGCACCAGGATCTCGTCAGGAGATCCCACCAATTCGGCGAAGTCGAGCACCTGTGCCGACTGCTCGGCGCTGGTCTGCACCCGATCGCACAGTTCGGACTGAACCCCGTCCCGTCCGATCTTGTGCAGTTTGTCGAGCGCTCTCAAAACCCCAGCCGAGCGATCGGCCAATCCGAGTTTTTCCAGCAGGCCATTCAGGACCAACCGGTTGTTCACCCGGATCTGGAAACGCTCAAAACCAATCGCCGAGAGCAGATCGTGGATCACCAGGAGGGTTTCGATGTCGGCCGAGTTGGAGTCGGTGCCGATGGTGTCGAAATCACACTGCACGAATTCGCGGTAGCGTCCCCGCTGGGTGTTTTCGCCCCGCCAAACCGGTGCCAGGTGGTAACGTTTGAACGGCACCCCAATCTCGTTGAGATGCTGGGCCGCGAAACGGGCAAACGGGACCGTCAGGTCGAACCGCATCGCCACATCCCGCCCGCCATTGTCGGTGAAGCGGAAGAGCTGCTTGTCGCTCTCTTCCCCCCCCTTCCCCAACAGGACCTCCGTGTATTCCAGGGCGGGTGTGTCGATCGGGGAGAACCCATAACTTCGGTACACCCGGCGGGCCACCTCCATGATCGCCTCGCGGGCCATGGCCGGGGCGGGAAGATAATCGCGAAATCCCTTGAGTGTGGTGGGGGTGATCAGCGGCTTGGTCACGATGCAGGTCTAGTTCAGGATGGGCAGGTCGACCGCCAGACTTGAGGCGGTCTTTTTCTTCTTCCGGGGGGGCAGAATCGCCTCGGCGTACTCCCAGATCTGCTCGGGCGTCTCGAAGAGCATGTCGTGCAGACCTTTGTCGTCATAATCGCAGTGCTTGGTGCTGTAGTCGCGGCAGATCTGCGGCCGGGTCTCATAGATCCCGCAACGGTGATCGGGCTGCAGGTGTCGGCACACCTGGTAGGTGCACAGGTACCAGACGTCATCGTGCACATAGGCAGTGACCGTGCCGTGGATCATGAACCACCGGATGTTGTCGAAATCATCCCAGGTGGTGGGGGTCTCCATGGGAAGTGCGTAGTAGTGACAACACAGGGCCGTGCAGTATTCGCACAGATTCCCCCCGGGAGGCAGTTGCTCACGCTTGATGGGAAACTTGGACATGGGGCTGCCAGCGATCGGAAACAGGCGGGTTCAATCAGTTCCGCAGAGAACACACACAACGACCAGACCAGCCCGCACACCAGCACAGAGTCGACGCGATGCTGTGGGGCAAAATCGAAGATCAGCCTCCGGAAGGCAACCGGAGACGTCTGTGGTCACACACAGTCTCGCAAGACATTCCGTGGCTTTCCAGCCCGGACGCGGGAAAAGTGCCGGGGTCCAGCCGACCGTCGAATTGGAGGACTGGGTGAGCGATTGCATCCCGTCGTGCAGCCTGCTAACACGGGCACACGGAGAGCCCCCCCTGAAGCCTCCGCTGCCTTTCTGAAACGCCCTGCTCCGGAAGGGCGACCGACCGGCCATCCATCTGCCCTGGAAACTTCGATGTCGCGCGCGATTGTCACGGACTTCACCTTCCCCGACCTCTCCATCGAGGAGCAACTGTTGAAAGCGGAGGGGGTCGCGCTGGCTGGTCATCAGGCCAAAACGGTCGACGCCCTGTTGCCGGTGGTGGCCGACGCCGAGCTGATCATCACGCAGTTCGCCCCTCTGCAACGTCCAGTCATCGAGGCCATGCGCCGCGCCAAGGTGATCATTCGTTATGGAATCGGGGTCGACAATGTGGACCTGGTCGCCGCCCGCGAGAAGGGGATTCCCGTCTGTAACATCCCTGATTACTGCATCAACGAGGTCGCCGACCAGACCCTGGCCTTCCTGTTGGCCCAGACCCGGCAAGTCCTCCCCAACCACCGCCTGATTGCCGAGGGGAAGTGGGGCTTGGCGGTTCCCCTCAGCGGGATGCGAGCTTTGCGTGATCAGATCGTGGGGGTGGTGGGATATGGTCGAATTGGACGGGCCGTGGTCGAACGGCTGATCCCGTTTGGCTGCCGGGTCTTGGTTCACGACCCGCTGATGGTCCGGGGCCCCGTCGGTGGCACAGCGGTGACTGCGGTCCCGCTGGGGGAACTGTTGTCGGAATCCGACATTGTCACCCTGCATTGCCCTTCCCTGGAGAGCACCAAGAAAATGATCAATCGCCAAAGTCTGGCCCAGATGAAGCCGGGCAGCCTACTGATTAATGTGGGCCGTGGCGATCTGGTCGATCCAGACGCACTTCTGGAATCCCTCCAGAGCGGCCACCTCGCGGGAGCCTCGCTGGATGTCTTCGACCCCGAGCCCATCCCCGCCCAGCACCCCATTCGCTCACTCCCGAACGTGGTGCTCGCGTCACATATCGCCTCGGCCAGTCCCCGGGCCGTCCGCACGCTGCGGGAATCGGTGGCTCAGATCGCATTGGCGGTGCACCGGGGCCAAACCCCCCCCAACATCGTCAATGGCGTGCGCCGCTAGGACGGCATGCGTCGGGGGTGTGCCGACCGAATGGAATGCGGCGATGCGCAGTGCGGACGGCACACTCTGCGCCATGTCCTGGGCGCGAACAGCGTGACGGATTGGGCCCGCGATCCCTCCGGTGCCGACGGAGGGGCGCGATCCGGCCTGCATCGGCCCAGCCGAATGACATCCCGGATGACCACTCGATGGGATGGAAGCCGTGATCGGGATGGAATCCGTGATCGGGTGGATTGCGGCGATCCGAACCGCGCCGCAGCAAGCTCAGAACAGCGGCGGGCGGCCCAATTTCCGGCGCACCACCGCCCATTGGCCCACGTGCATCATCACATGCGAGCCCTGGAGGCTGAACAGGTCTCCCCGACTCTTGCAGTAGGCCTGGAATTTCTCGGGGGCCGGCCGATCGAGATCGGCGTCGGACTGTCCCCTCAGCAAGCTCAGCGTTCCCTGCCGCTGCTGTTGATACAGATCGAGGTACTCCCCCTTCGACAGGAAGGCGCTGGCCGAGTCAATTCGCGAGGTGGCCTTGGAATGCCGATCGGCAAAACCCACGGGCAACGCGGGCATCGAGCCGGGCTTCACCAGCTCCATCATCTCATGCTCACTCCCGATGAGATGCCCGAGCTGCCACGCAATGTGGTTGCAGCCAGGGCCGGGACGCACCAGCAAATCCCGATCATCCAGATCGGCAAGGTAGGCCGTGCAGACCATGTTCGCCATGTCGAGATTCAATTGGATCGCATCGCGGGCATTCATCGGCACAACCTCCGGCTTGGGGTTTCGCTTCAGGGTCGGGTGGGGGGCTCGAAGTCTAAAGTGAACCGTACCGGCAGATCAATGATCAATGCGGGCACGCTGTAGACAAACGTGTCACTGGTCCATGGTTTGGAGAGCTGGCCGAACCGGTAACTCATCCCCACCGCGCCATTCGCCTGGAAGGTGGGATCCGAAATCGACTCGCGGGTCACCCGCTGCCCAGTCCCCGTTTCGAGCCAGGCGTCGTTGTGCAACAACCACGCACGGTGCGATTCGAACTCGGGTCCACCACGGTTGTAATTGACGGCGATCCGAATGGTGGCCATCTGTGTGTCGTCAGACTCGGGACGCAACACCACCTCCTCCAGGGTGACCAACACCCCTCCCCGACGGCGCTGGGGGCGCTCGGCAGAACCTGATTCCGCCAGGTGATTCAGATTGTCAAACCGGGCCGGAAGATTCAGTGGGGCCACCGTCGTTCGCAACTCTCCCTGCCACTGCCACTTCCCGGCAGGGACCGCGACGGGCGGGATGACGTCCAGTTGCACATGCGCATGTCCTCCGGCCGGGGGAAGCTCGAATCGGCCTTCGGGAGAAAACAGCGGGAAATCTTCTCCCTCGGCTGCTCCCACCCGATGCACGGACTGATCCATGTGGCGCCACTGAAACAACAGGTGCCTGAGGCGGGGCTCGCTGATCACCAACAGTCGCAACCGCAGCAGGGGAGCTTGCCCATCCCGCGAACGCCACGTCGCAGTCTCCAGTGCGAGTCGATGGGCACCAACATGGCTGACCTGCAGCGGGCCAACGCGATTGGCATCCAGCGGCATCAGGCGCAGTGCGACCTGTTCAGCATCGTGTCGCCAATCAAGACCCGCGAGTTGGACCCAGCTTTCGAATTCCGGCCAGAAGTCACCCGGAGGTCGCTCACAGGAGAACTCCCGCCTCTGCTGTTCAACCGGCAGGTCATCCAACAGAATGCGATTGCCGGTCTGCCTGGTGATTTCCAGCGCCCAATCGGCAATTGAATGTCGGCCCCTCAATTCCAAACGGGTCGGCTGAGTGGCCTCATGCGCCAGATCTTGCTCCAACCCTTGTCGGACGCGTGTCACAGCCAGACGCACTCCCGCCGGTTCAACTTCGCTGTCGGCCGGGAACCAGGCGAGGGCACCTGGTCCCAGTGAGCGGAGCAATCTCTCAGCCCGTTCGCGCGTCTCTTTTTGAGGCGAACGCATTTCCCGAATGAGACGATTGACCTCGCCCCGCAACTGCTCTGGAGTTCCCATCGCCGGGGGTTGCTGCCCGGGGCTGGCAGCGACGCCGAACTTCAGAGCTCCCAGGAGGAGGACCAGCCAGACCATCCTCCGGGGAATCCAGGGGAGCATGCGCGAGTGTCGACGGATCATGGCGGAGGCCTCACAGGAGAACAACTTGCGATGAAGTCTCACCATTTTCTCCATCGCCCGCCACCGTGATCGGCTGGCAAGCAGCTCGGGCGACGGCTGAGTTCACAGCCGCATGCCGCCGATGGCCACAGGAGGCGGCCAGCCCCGCGTTTCCTGGTGCCTGTCTGGCAGTTCACTGCCCGTTGACCCCGGGGGGGGCCACGGGTCGTGGGCCATCCCTGTTCACTCCTCGCGAATCTCGGTCCAGGTGTGCTGTGCACCACCCAGGAACACACACGACTCGTCGCCGGAAAGCAGCTTCAAGGCCTCGCGTTGGTGATCGAGAGGTGCCATCGACAGCTCGTCAATCAGATCCCCCGGAAGGCGACTCAGGAAAAATACCCGCGCCCATTCCGCCGCACTGGCAATCTGCATGGCCGAGAGCATGTCTTCGGTCCCAAGTCGACGGATTTGTGACAGCGCTTCCCGAGAGAACTGCTGTTTCCGCAACAGCTCCAAGGCGGGACCGGGTTCCCGATCGAGTTCCGAAAGCACCACTACCCGCCCCCCCCGCGCCACGATGCGCTGGGCGGATGCCAAGCCGGCCCCCACATGCTCCCAGGAGGTTCCCCCTTCGGCGGCATCGATCGCCACCACCACCAGGTCCACCCGCTCAGGGACCGGAACCCGCCAGTACTCATTGAGCAATTGCCGTCCGCGACGGAGGACCGAGTCACTGGCCCCGCCAAACACATCGGCAGCCCCTCCCCCCGCCCCGGGAACCACCTGCACCGCGAAGAGGGTCCCCAACAGCCAGGCCACTTCGTCGATCGTTTGCCTTAAAGGACGGATGTCGTCCGGATCGAGTTCGCGATGCCCCTCGCCACGTGAACTGGCGATCGTCTCCGCGTTCGACAACCCAGGAAAGAAGGCCGTATGGGTTCCGCGGCACCCCAAGAGGGGATCGAATGCCACGGCCCCCACGGCAATGGTCACATCGGCGTCGACCAGGTCTCGGGCCAGGTAAATCCGTTCACCGCGGGCGGTGGCCGCGAGATAGGCCAGTTGCTTGGGATCGGCCGGATCATGGATCCGCCAGCCCACCAGCGACTGGACGGCGTCGGGGAGCAGTCTTCGTGGATCAGTCAGCGTGGCTCCGCCCATCGCGGGAGGTTGCAGGACGAGCAGATTTTCCGGTGGTACGCCCCGTTGGGCCAGCACCTCCCAGATGCCCGCCACCAGATCGGCGAGGCAGGGGGTCTCCCGATCGATGGCCAAGACCACCCGATCATCGGGCAGACAGGCTTGTTCCAAAGGAGGAAAATCCAACGGCGAGGCCAATTGCTTCCGCAGGCGACTGCGCAGATCGCCGCGGGAAACCGGCCCACGGTGGATCACAAAGCGCCGCTGCGGGTCGAGCTGCACCGGCAGTCGCCCCTCGGCTCCGTAGCTCAACTCAACCTGCATTCCTGCTCCCGCCCGCCGGGGTCACCCCCGGACCATTTTTCTGACAAGAAACTATGGTAGGATGCGGTCAGCCCGCATGAACAGCCCCAACCTGACTACCGAGACTGCCGCGACTGTCGATGAAGACGACGCGCTGATGATCCGTCTTCAGGAGGGAGATCGCCAGGCGTTTCCCGTACTGGTGAACAAATACCAACAATCCCTGCTCAACTTCTTCTATTCGAACACTCGCGACCGCCAACTTTCTGAAGATCTGACCCAAGACACTCTGCTGAAGGTTTATGACCAGTCGTGGGATTACATTCCCTCACGTCGATTCCGGGGGTGGATGTTTCGCGTGGCGCGGAATCTGTTGATCGACTCGGTCCGACGGCGCACCAATGATGCCTTGGTCCAGGCCGTCTGGGGACAACCGGATGAAACACCCCTGCTTGACAGTCTCAGCACCGAAGACGACGAATCGCCAGTGCAAACGGCGGACCGCAGTGAACTGACCCGGGCCGTCGATGCCCTGCTGCCTTCGCTGCCTGAGGAACAATTGCTGACATTCACCCTGCACCATTTCGCGGGGCTCAGTCTTCCCGAAGTCGCCGAGATTCTCGAGGCCAGCGTGGCGACCACCAAGAGCCGTCTGCGGCTGGCGCGGGAGAAACTTCGGGAAGAACTTGAGGCCCGGGGGTTTACCAAGTGATCCCTCCCCGTCGTTCCTGCGTTCTCCTTGTTGTGTGACCGGTTTGTGCCAGGAGTTCCGATTCATGACCTACTACAGTCGCCTCAGCGACATTGTCAGCTACCGCATCGAGGATCTGCTGGCGGAGTCTCCCGATCGCCGGGGAGCCATTGCCCGCATTGTCACCGAGATCCGGGAAGGCCTGACTGGTGCGCAGCGCAGTGTGGCGGGAGCCCAAAAATCGGTCGTCCGACTGTTGGAAGAACTCTCAGAGCGGCAGCGGGAATCGGAAACTCTGAACACCCAGGCGCGACAGCAGTTGGTCTCGGGAAACGAAGTCGCCGCCCGCCAGACCCTGCTGCGGCGGCGCGAATGTCTCGACCTGCAGGCGGGCATTGAACAGCAGTTGGTCGCCGCGCGTTCCACCCATGAGCACCTGCAGACCATTCTGAAGGCGGTCGAGGCCCGGCTGGCCGAGGCCCTGCGGCTGCAAACGGAACTGCAAAGCGGGACGATGGTGTTCGCCGCGATGCACACCCCCCAAGAGAAATCTGTGTCGAACAATCCGCAGTCTGAAACGGCCCGAATGAAACTCGTGGAAGAGGATCTGCTGGCACTCCGCCGGGAATTGGGCCGTGCCTAAGCACCGCCACCCCTGATCCCTGCGAGCCCAAACCAGATCACAACCCCCCACTCTTCGACGTCTTTCACTTCCGCGACTTCCAGCCATGGCCGATGCTTCGTCTCTCGAACGCCTGGAGTCGCTACTGATGCATTTGCAACGCGACTTCGAATCCCTGAATGCGGTGGTGCTGGATCAGCAGCGGCAGTTGACCCGACTTCAGCAGGTTCTGACCCGGGTTGACAATCGCCAGAATCGGCTCTCCTGGGATGAGGAACAACGCGACCCCGAAGCGGAACGTCCGCCGCATTATTAAACGGCATTTCGGGCGGTTGTGCGTTTTGGGTGACTGCTCGTGCGTGCAATTCCAATCTTTGCCATGTTCCCGAACGCTGTTGCCGAAGGCCCGCCCGCAAGGCAGCTCACTTGATCGTGCGGAGTGAGGTTGCGGGAACGCAGTTGAAAAACTGCAAAAATGGACAAGAGTCCACATACCCCACCCTTCGATTCTGGTTCCCTCGACATTTGAGGTGAAATTCGGATGAAGGTCCTGGCGGCGGCTGATCCGGGGTGCTGTCGGCTGCGTTTCCCCCTCTGACCAGCGGCGACCGGCGGAAAGTCGTCAAGAAATTCCGCCGGGCAGCGAACAACTCGCGGATTCACCGAGTCGCTTTGAATTCGACGCTGCCTCATCCGAATTCCCTTTTGCCGAAAGACATCGAATGCTGCCGAATTCTGAGGAATCGCAAGAACCGTCCGAACCTTCGGCTGAACTGATCTTCCCCGAGCAGCCAGACCAACCGGGACCGCAGAAACGCTCCGCGGAGGACCGGACTGTCCCCTTCTTGAGCCACGCCTCCCAAAAACCGCGACGTTGGCTGGCAGGACTGGCGGGCCTGGCCGTGTTTGGCATCGGCATGCTCACCACCACCTACAAAACCTTTGTCATCGATGTCCCCGCAGGACACATGGCGGTCCTGCTTCGTAAGACGGGCACCGACCTTCCCAACAAAGAGGAATTGGCCACCCATCCCGAATCGAAAGGAATTCAACCTCAGGTCCTGAGGGAGGGCAGATACTTTTTCCAGTACAATCCCTACGACTGGTCGTGGGAAGTCTTGCCTCAGGTGGTGATTCCCACCGGCAAGTTGGGAGTACTGGTCCGGCTTGCCGGTGATGATCTGCCTGCAGGGGAGCTGCTGGCCCGCGAGGAGAATCAGAAGGGGATCGTTCCCGGAGTGCTGCAGCCCGGCCGCCACGACCTCAACCCCTATCTCTATCGCGTCGAGCAACATGATCCGGTGGTGGTCCCAGCCGGGTTCAAGGGGGTCCGCATCAATCTGACTGGACCGATCCCCAAGGCCGAAGATTATTGGCAGAATCCCCAGGATCCACGCCACACGCTGCTGCTGGTCAAGCCGGGATTTCGCGGCGTGGAGCAGGAGACACTCGACCCGGGCACCTACTTTCTGAATCCATACGAAGTGGCGGTCAGCCTGGTGGACTGTCGCACTCAACGATTCAACCTCGGGGAAACCCGGGAATTGAGCTTTCCGTCGAAGGACGGGTTCTGGGTCAATCTCGACAGCATTGTGGAGTTTCGGGTGCGGCCGGAAATGGCCGCTCAGGTGTTCGTGCTCTACAACGAACCGATCAATGGCGGGCAAATTGACGAAGAGGTCATGCGGAAGGTGATTCTGCCGGCCGCCCGCAGTTTCTGTCGGCTGCAGGGTTCGAACAATTCGGGGCGCGACTTCATCCAGGGCCGGACTCAGTTTCAGGAAAACTACCAGACCACCATGAAGGAGGCCTGCGAGCCTCTGGGAATCGAGGTCATTCAGGCGCTGATCACCAAAATCAATCCTCCCCGTCAGATTGCCGAGCCGGTTCAGGAACGGGAGATTGCCAAGCAGAAAGCCGAACAATACACGCAGCAGATCCTGCAACAGAAATCGGAGGCCAAGCTGGCCATCGAGAAGGAATTGGTTCGGCAAAAGCAAGCCCTGGTCTCAGCCGAACAAACGGTGGTGAGGGAGACCACCGAGGCCAAACGCGAACAGCAGGTGACCGTCACCAAGGCCGAAGAGAAGCTGTCGGTGGCTCGATTGCATCTCGAGGCGGCCGAGGATGAAGCGGAGGCGATCCGGGCGCGTGGCAAGGGAGCCGCCGAGGTCGCCCGACTCAAAAACGAAGCCGAGGCCGCCGGTTGGAAGCAGTCAGTCGCCGCCTACGACGGCGATGGACACCGTTTCGCGCAGTACGTTCTCTACCAGAAGCTGGCGGGGGCCTATCGACAACTGATGGTCAATACCGCCGACAGCCCCCTGATGAAAGTCTTCGAGGGTTTCACCCCTCGCGAACGCCCCCGCACCCGTCTGAACCCGGGCGAAGTGGCTGGACAGCAATAACCGGTACCACGAGACCGAACACGGTCGATTCCCGGAACCTATCCCGTTTCCCCTGGAGAATAAGATGAATCGCTGGCAAATCAGAGGTTTCGGTCCACTGCTCACCCTGGGGCTGCTGGCCCTGATCGTCTGGCAGACGGTGGAATGGACCATCAACCGGGTCTCGGTCCCCCCGGGCAAGAGCCTGCTGCTGCGGTACCAGGGACCGCTGTTGTTGGGTCGCGGGCGGCCGCCCCGCCCTGGCTACCTCGCCCGCCGAGACCCGCTCGAAGTGGGGGTGATGGAGCAAATGCTCGGCCCAGGCCGACATTTCTACTGCCCACTCTGGTGGGAGCGGACATTGGTGGACGACATCCTCGTCGAGCCGGGTGAGCTGGCCGTCGTGACCAGCCTGGTCGGCGGCAACGCCACCACCGCGACGGGCACGGCGGGAAGTGACCAGCAGTACCTTGTCGAGGGAGAGCTGGATGAAACGACCGTGAAGGGAACCCTGCGACGCGTCTATGGACCGGGACGTTACCGGATCAATCCCTACGCCTACGATGTCAAAAAGATCAAGGGTGTTGTGCAAACCCAGGGACAACCGGGAAAACTCGCGGGGTGGGTCAAGATCGACACCGGACACGTCGGGGTCGTGACCAACCAGACCAGCAACCCGCTGACAGGCACCTCACAGGGCATTCAACCTCTGCCGCTCCCTCCGGGCCTCTATGCGGTCAATCCCCGTGAACAACTGATCGACGTGATCCCCATCGGCTACCGCGAGAAGACGTTGCAAAGCGTTCCGCATGCGAAACACAAGGGCGAATGGCCCCTCGACGAGAGTGGTGAGCCCGAGATGACCGATTCCACCGGCGGAATTGTCTTCCCCTCCCGCGACGGCTTCACCATCCACATGGACTTCACCGCCATTTGGGGCATCTTGCCGGCCCAGGCACCCCGCGTTGTGGAGTTCAGCGGGAACATCGACGCCGTCGAACAACGGGTCGTGGTGCCGCTGATCGAAAGCATCTGTCGCAACGAAGGCTCGAAACTGGGGGCGGTGGAATTGCTGGTGGGCGAGACCCGCGAACACTTCCAGGATGAAGCCACCCAGCAGTTCGAGAACCGTCTCAAGGAGACCGGGGTGGACCTGCAGTATGGCCTGGTCCGTCATATCTACATCCCCAAGGAGGTCCGGCTTCCAATCCAGCAGAAGTACCTGGCGGATGAGTTGACCCTCACCCGCGAGCAAGAACAGCTCACCGCCAAGATTGAAGCCGATCTGCGTGAGCAGGAACGGACAGTCGAACTGGAGGCCGAACGGATCAAAGTCGAAACCGAAAAGCTGGTTGCCGAGAAGCAGGCCGAGGGAAAGAAAAAGGCCGCCGAGACCCGGGCTGAAACCACCAAACAGGTGGCTGCCATCGACCGCCAGACTGCGGAATTGGAACGGGAGGCCATCGTGCTGCGGGGCACGGCCGAAGCCGACTCGCAACAGCAGATGGAAATCGCCAAGGCCAGTCGCTTCGAACTGGCTGTCAAGGCGTTTGGAGATTCCACGGCGTTCAACCAGTGGGTGTTCGCGTCGGGCCTTCCCGATGACCTGCAGTTGCAGTGGCTGTATGCCGGCGAAGGAACTTTCTGGACCGACCTGAAGAGTCTGCCAGACACCCTGCTGAGCCGGCAGGCTCGCGAACAGCAGTCAACGCGGCAGCGAGGTCAGGAAACGCCGCGTCGCAAGGAGGATCAGGCCGGAGACTCGGGGTCGAAGTGACCGCCAGACCCTGTACGGCAAGCCCCTGTCCGGTAAGCCCCTGTCCGGCAGGCCCGAAGTCCCCCGGCTGAAACTTGAACCCCGGTTGTCGACCGGCCTCTGGACAGCAGAACCCCGGGGCGCGGGGGGCATTCCCCCGCACCCCGCTCTCGCCGACAGGGTCGCCCCGAAAGTCCCCGCCAGCTTCCCCATTCCAGACCGGGCCTCTCAATCGGCGACCCATCTCCTGTCACTTTCTGACTCAGGCGTCCAACTCGCCGCCGGACCGACAAAGTAGATCGACCAAAGAAGATCGACCAGAGAAGATGGACCCACCCCCCATCGGCCGATAGAATCAAGAATCGGTGATGTGTTCTCTCTGTGGGCCGAATCACACGACGGGAGTGCGGCGAACAATGCGTGGTTTTCTGCCCAACTGGCTGAAGTTTCCACTGCTCGGAAGCATCCTGTGGAGCATTCCCGCCCAGGGCGAAGAAGTCGACTTCGCCCGCGATTTGCGTCCACTCTTTGAACGCTACTGCTCGGAATGCCACGGTGCCGAGAAGCAGCGGGGCGGACTGCGGCTCGATCAACCCGCCGGACTGACCGCCGGGGGGGACAGCGGCGAACTCTACAAAGGAGGCCAACCGGCCGACAGCCTGCTGCTGAAAGTGCTGACAGCAGCCGAGGGCGTCTCTGTGATGCCTCCCGAGGGAAAACCGCGTCCCAACGAGGCCGAACGCCGGCTGATTGAAGACTGGATTGCCCAGGGTGCCAAACTTCCGGACGGAAGTGGCAAACCCGGCCCCTCGAAGTCAGTCACACATTGGTCGTTTCAACCTGTGCGTCGAGTCAATCCACCGGCGGTCAAGGACCCCACCAAGGTTCGTAACCCGGTGGATGCGTTCGTCGTTTCGCGGCTTGACTCTGAGGGTTTGGCCCCCAGCCCCGAGGCCGACCGCGTCACGCTGATCCGTCGGTTGAGCCTGGACCTTCTGGGCCTTCCGCCGACTCCGCAAGAGGTGCAGGAGTTCGTGCAGGACCCGCGGCCGAACGCGTATGAACTGCTCGTCGATCGGCTCTTGCAGTCTCCGCATTTCGGCGAGCGCTGGGGCCGGCATTGGCTCGACACGGCCCGCTATGCCGACTCGAATGGCTTTACCCGGGACACGGCCCGGTCCATCTGGATGTACCGCGAGTGGGTCATCGAGGCCCTCAATCGCGATTTGCCGTTTGATCAATTCACCGTGGAACAAATCGCGGGGGACATGCTGCCCAATGCGACTCGGCCCCAGAAGGTAGCCACGGGGTTCCACCGCAATACGTTGGTGAACGAAGAGGGGGGAACCGATCCCGAACAGTTCCGCGTGGAGTCGGTCGTCGACCGGGTGAATACCACCGGACTGGTGTTTTTGGGACTCACGGTGGGCTGTGCCCAGTGTCACGAGCACAAGTACGACCCCCTCACCCAGCGTGAGTACTACCAGCTCTACGCGTTTCTCAACAATGCCGACGAACCGCGTCTGGAGGCCCCCTCGGCCGAGCAGGTGGCTCGGGGTGATCTCGAAAAACGCGAGACTCTTCAACGGCAGATCGCCGCACTCGAGGCGAAGTTCGCCGCGAAAAAAGAGGAGTTTCAGGCGGCCATCGATGCCTGGGAGAAGACGATCCCCGACGCCGAACGGCCCAAGCTGCCCATGGAGGTGCTGAACGCCCTCAATCTGTCTCCCGTGATGCGCAGCGAGCAGAACAAGAAGGAT